>JARHZW010000002.1 GCA_029264685.1 Candidatus Limivicinus sp. | reverse complement strand
AAAAAGGAACTTCTGGGTATAATTACCGATATAACCGGAGAAATGGAGCAGGTGTTTACGGAGCGCTTCAAAGAAATCGATCAGTGCTTCCGCCAGACCTTCCTTGAGCTTTTCGGCGGCGGTAAGGCGGCACTGGTGCTTGAGGATGAAAACAATGTGCTGGATTGCGGTATTGAAATCAAGGTTCAGCCACCCGGAAAATCTCTTTCAAATATCAGCCTTATGTCCGGCGGAGAGATGGCCTTTGTGGCCATTGCGCTGTATTTTGCAATATTAAAGGTCCGGCCCACACCGTTTTGCGTTATGGATGAGATCGAGGCTGCACTTGACGAGGCGAACGTTACACGCTATGCCGAATATATGCGCCGTATGTCAGCTAAAACCCAGTTTCTGGTTATTACCCACCGCAGAGGTACAATGGAAGAGGCAGATATGCTTTACGGCGTAACAATGCAGGAAAAGGGCGTTTCTACGGTTATAGAGCTTGACCTTGAAACCGCTCAGAAAACTATTGAGGAGTAAAGATATGGGATTTTTTGATAAAATATTCTCCGGTCTTAAAAAGACCAGAAGTAATCTGGAAGAACTGGAAGAAATTTTCCAGGAATTCAAGCCCGATAACGAGGACTTTTACGACGATCTGGAAGAACTGCTGGTACTTAGTGATGTGGGAGCCGAAACTGCGGAAAAAGTGGTGTTTGCGCTAAAAAAAATGACATGGGAGCGCCGCTTCAGAAAGGGTGACGAGGCAAGAGAGGGACTTATAGAAATCCTTTCAAAGCTCCTTGATGCAGGAGAAACCCAGCTCAAGCTGGGCACAAAGCCTTCCGTCATACTGATGGTCGGAGTAAACGGTGTAGGTAAAACAACTACCATAGGAAAGCTGTCACATCAGCTTATGGAGCAGGGAAAAAAGGTTCTGCTGTGTGCAGGAGATACTTTCCGTGCCGCTGCCGCAGAGCAGCTTAACATCTGGGCAGACAGATCCGGTGCTGACATCGTTAAGCACGAAGAGGGAAGTGACCCCGGTGCCGTGGTATATGACGGTATATGTGCTGCCAAGGCCAGAGGCGCTGATGTTATTATAATTGATACTGCCGGCAGACTGCACAATAAGCAGAATCTTATGAATGAGCTTAATAAGATACGCCGTATAATTGAGCGTGAGCTGCCAGAGGCCGATGTGGAGACACTTATGGTTCTGGATGCTACAACCGGTCAGAACGGCCTTATTCAGGCAAAGCAGTTTCTTGAGACCTCAGGTCTTACCGGCATAGTGCTTACAAAGCTTGACGGTACTGCAAAAGGCGGAATAGTTTTCGCCATAGCCTCAGAGCTGAAACTCCCCGTAAAATATGTGGGAGTGGGCGAGGGAATGGATGACCTGATCCCCTTTGACAGCAAGAATTTTGTAGAAGCACTTTTTAAATAAAGAACAGGAGAAAATAAATGGCACTTACAAGCAAACAGAGAGCACAGCTCAGAGGCCTTGCGGCAGCTGAGGACACTATAATTCAGGTGGGCAAGGCAGGAATAAATGATAATCTTATATCTTCCGTTTCTGCGGCCCTTAAAGCAAGGGAACTGGTAAAGGGCAGAGTTCTGGAAAATTCCATGCTTACTGCAAGAGAAGCCTGCGATGCCCTGTCCGAGGCCTGCAAAGCGGAGCAGGTGCAGGTTATCGGAACTAAATTTGTTCTTTACAAGAGAAACGAAAAGAAACCCATTATAGAGCTGGTTAAGGATAAAAAGAAAAAATGAGAATTGCCATATACGGCGGAAGCTTTAATCCGCCACATCTTGGCCACAGAGCGGCTGCGGAAACCGTAAGCCGTGAACTGAATCCGGATAAATTTCTCATAATACCTGACCGTATCCCGCCCCATAAGGAGATGGCTCCGAACAGCCCCTCCCCTGAGGAAAGAATGGAGCTTTGCAGGCTGAATTTTTCTGATATTCCTGCTGTGGAAATTTCAGATATTGAGCTTAAACGTGAGGGAAAAAGCTATACTGCCCATACAGTAGAGTACCTGAGGGAGCTATATCCTCAGGATGAACTTATACTTGTGGTTGGGACGGATATGTTTTTAAGCTTTGAAGAATGGTACAGATATGAGTACCTGTTTTCAAACTGCTCCATTGCCGTTCTTTCCAGAGATGAGGAAAACAGGCTGAAGCTGAAAGAAGAGGCGGAAAGATTCAGGCTGGAGTACGGAGCGAATATATATTTGCTGCCCCATGAACCACTTCCTATGTCCTCTATGGAAATCAGAGAAAAGCTAAGAGTGCGGCAGGGCAGGGAACAGCTTAAAGATGAGGTGTACTGGAGTCTGGTAAGGAATAATTACTATGAGGCTTCACCTGAGATACAATGGCTCAGAGAGAAAGCTTTCGAGTACCTTACACCTAACCGCATTGCTCATGTGGCTGGCTGCGAGAGCGAGGCCGTGATGCTTGCGATGAAATGGGGGGAGGACCCTGAAACGGCGGCGGAAGCCGGAATTCTCCATGACATTACAAAGCGCCTGAGCTTTGACGAACAGTTGAAATTATGCGATAAATATGGTATTATCCTTGACAATACCGAGCTTTCAAGCCCTGCTTTGCTCCATCAAAGGACAGGGGCGGAGTTTGCAAAGAAACTATTTGGCATTTCACCGCAGGTCTATGATGCTATCCGCTGGCACACTACAGGAAAACCGGATATGACGCTTCTGGAAAAAATCATATACCTTGCTGATATGATTGAGCCGGGACGCAATTTCTCAGGCGTAGATAAGCTTCGTGAGCTGAGCTATACGGATATAGATGAAGCCATGGCTTACGGGCTGCACAGCTCTATTGAGGAAGTTAAACGTCAGGGAAGAATACCCCATGAAAACAGCGAGGCAGCTTACCAATGGTACGCTGCCGGAAAATAAAGGAGGAAATTTTATGCTCAGTCCCTTAGAGATAGCCACCATTGCGGCAAAAGCTTTGGACGACAGAAAAGCAAAGGATCTTAAAGTCCTTAAAACCGCTGAACAGACAATTCTGGCAGATTATTTTGTCATCTGCAACGGAACTACCTCCACCCACATTAAAGCTCTTGTGGATGAGGTTGACAGAAAGCTTTCCGAGGCAGGCGAGCCCCCGATTCGCAGAGAAGGTCTGCGCTCAGATATTTGGGTGCTTATGGATTTCGGCAGTGTTATAGTTCATGTGTTCACTGATGAGGCGAGAAAATTCTATGATCTGGAACGCCTCTGGAGCGACGCCGAGGAGATCGACCTATCATCCCTTCTTACCACCTGATAACAGGGGATAAAAGACGAAGAAAAAAGGGGAAGATAGAAAAATGAAATACGATTTTACAGCTATAGAGAATAAATGGCAGAAAAAGTGGGAAGAAGAGAAGCCCTATAAAGCGGTCACAGGCAGCGAGAAACCTAAGTTCTACGGACTTATTGAGTTTCCTTACCCCTCCGGTCAGGGCCTTCATGTTGGACACCCCAGACCGTTTACGGCAATGGACATTGTGTGCCGTAAAAAGAGAATGGAAGGTTATAATGTGCTTTTCCCTATAGGCTTTGACGCTTTCGGTCTGCCTACCGAGAACTACGCAATTAAAAACCATGTTCATCCCGCAATAGTCACTAAAAACAATATAGCCAACTTTACAAAGCAGCTTAAAATGCTGGGCTACAGCTTTGACTGGGACAGAGTGGTGGATACAACCGACCCTGAATACTATAAGTGGACTCAGTGGATATTCCTTCAGATGTTCAAGAAGGGCCTTGCTTATAAGACCACTATGCCTGTCAACTGGTGCACCAGCTGCAAGTGCGTGCTTGCAAACGAGGAAGTTGTTAACGGCGTTTGCGAACGCTGCGGCAGCGAGGTTATACGCAAGGAGAAAAGCCAGTGGATGCTGGCTATAACCAAGTACGCCCAGAGACTTATTGATGATTTGGACGGTCTTGATTACATTGACAGAGCAATAATCCAGCAGAAAAACTGGATAGGAAGATCTACCGGTGCAGAAGTACGCTTTGAGACAACAGCCGGTGACAATGTAATAGTTTATACTACCCGCCCCGATACTCTTTTCGGCGCAACCTATATGGTCCTTTCTCCCGAGCATGAGTATGTCGGCAAGTGGAAGGATAAACTTCAAAACTGGGATGAGGTTGCGGCATATGTGGATATGGCAGCTCATAAGTCAGATTTTGAGCGTTCCGAGCTTAACAAGGAGAAAACCGGTGTTAAGCTAAATGGCGTGAAAGCCATCAACCCTGTTAACGGCAAGGAAATTCCTATTTTTATTTCCGACTATGTCCTTGTAACCTACGGTACAGGCGCCATTATGGCGGTTCCTGCTCATGATGACCGTGACTGGGAGTTTGCAAAAAAGTTTGGCTGTGATATAGTTGAAGTTGTTAAGGGCGGAAATGTTGAGCAGGAAGCATTCACTCTTAAAGATGATACAGGTATCATGGTGAATTCCGGATTCCTTGACGGACTTACCGTTAAGCAGGCAATTCCTGTTATGAAAAAATGGCTTGAAGAGCAGGGAATAGGTAAGGAAAAGGTCAACTTCAAACTCAGAGACTGGGTTTTCTCCCGTCAGAGATACTGGGGCGAGCCCATTCCTCTTGTACACTGTGATAAGTGCGGCTGGGTGCCTCTGCCGGAGAGCGAACTTCCTCTGGTACTGCCTCAGGTTGATTCATATGAGCCTACCGACGACGGCGAGTCTCCTCTGTCAAAGATGACAGACTGGGTCAACACCACTTGCCCCTGCTGCGGAGGCCCTGCAAAGCGTGAGACTGACACGATGCCCCAGTGGGCAGGTTCCAGCTGGTATTTCCTGCGCTATATGGACCCTCACAACGACAAGGAGCTGGTTTCCAAAGAGGCAGAGGAATATTGGGGCCCTGTGGACTGGTATAACGGCGGTATGGAGCATACCACCCTTCATCTTCTTTACAGCCGCTTCTGGCACAAGTTCCTGTATGATATGGGTGTAGTGCACACTGCGGAGCCTTATAAGAAACGCACCTCTCACGGTATGATACTGGGTGAGGGCGGAGAGAAAATGTCCAAGTCCAGAGGCAATGTTGTAAACCCCAATGATATAGTAGATCAGTACGGTGCTGACACAATGCGCCTGCACATTATGTTCATAGGTGACTTTGAAAAGTCCGTCAGCTGGTCAAATGAGGCTGTGAAAGGCTCCAAGAGATTCCTTGACCGCTGCTGGAATCTGATGGATATGGCAAAGCCTGAGGACGAAATCTCGGCCTCAAACGAAGCTATTATCCATAAGACCATTAAAAAGGTAACAGAGGATATTGACGAACTGAAGATGAACACAGCAATAGCCGCTCTGATGACTATGGTAAACGAGTTCTATTCCAAGGGCCTTACAAAAGGTGACCTTGAGCAGCTCATGCTTCTTCTCAGTCCCTTTGCCCCTCATATGGTTGAGGAAATGTGGGAGCTTACAGGCTATGCTGAGAAATACGGCAAAATGTGTATGCAGATGCCCTGGCCTAAGTTTGACGAGAGCAAGACCAGAGATGCAGTCCGTGAAATGGCAGTTCAGGTCAACGGTAAGCTTCGCTCCACTATAACGGTTGATGCAGACGCTTCCGAACAGACGGTTATTGACACTGCGTGCGCTGACAGTAAAATTCAACGCTACATGGAAGGCATGACTTTGGTTAAAACCATTGTAGTTAAGAATAAAATTGTAAATTTAATACTGAAGCCTGCAAAGTGATTATTGACAAGAGCAGACAAAACCGTTATAATACTAATGTTAATAAGCCAATTAGTTGGCCCTTGAAGTGCCGAAAGGCACATTTGGAGGGAGGGAAATAAATGTCTGAAATCTACGTCAAGGAGAATGAGTCTCTGGACAACGCTCTTAAGAGATTTAAGCGCAGCTGCGCCAAGTCCGGTGTTCTGGCTGATCTGAGAAAGAAAGAGTACTATCAGAGCCCCAGCGTTAAGCGCCGTAAAAAGTCCGAGGCAGCTCGTAAAAACAAAAATAAGCGTTACTACTAATTAACGCTGATAAGGCAGCACCGTTTGGTGCTGCCTTTTTACGTTCCTGTTTTTTTTGGCGCATAATGGGTGAAATGGGACAATGCTTAAAAATAAAAATGTACAGTAAATTTTAAACTTCACTCAAATCGTTGTAGTATGTAATATACTTTGTGTGTAGTGCCGCCTGTAAGAGCTGCTGCGGGCATAAAGCTTATAACCATTAGATTACAATGGAAGCTTTTGGGAACGGTTCTGCGACCTCTGAAAGCCTTGGGCGTTATGTTGATGTTAAACTTGAGTGAGAAATCGAATTAAGTATTTAATCATCCAAATCAGGAGCGTTTTTATATTGTGACAATAGCAATGTTCAGGCTTTAGAATTTGAAGCGGAAAAATAAACGGTTTCAGAATAGTGTAAAATAAATATAAATGTCCGGCAGCTTTTGCTGCCGGACAAAACTTTTTTTCTTTAGTTGTTTGGAAGATATTAAGAATAATTTCAACTGCAAGCAGACGGCTTAGAAATTATTCCTTGCTGTCACTGTCTTCCTGATTGTCATTGCTGTCATTGGAAGAATTAAGCTCGTTGTCGGAAGAACCGTTCTGAGAATTTTTCTTGTTCTTGACTACAATTACAATAACAACAGCTGCAATTACTACAGCGGATACAGCCAGAATACCAATCCAAAGACCGATATTTGACTCGTCTCCTGTTTTAGGTCCGGTAGAGTTGTTCTTGTCACCGGATTTAATAGTAAGTGTTCCGTCTACCTTGTTTACCTTGTAGTTCTCGGTAACATCGTTTTTGGAGGAGTCGAGAATAACAACCTTGGTTATTTTCTTTGCGTAGGTGCCGGGGTCAATGGGAGGATTCTGCAAGGCCTTATTTTTGGATGTGAATATGGTATATTCAACCTGAATTGTATGGCCGGAATTTGCAAGCTTGCCCACACTTACATTTTTGTTTTCAAGAGGCTTACCGTCATATACCTTGCTGGCAGACTCAGCTGTAACGGTGAGATTGTACTTATCCACTGTGAGAGTACCGTCGGTATAACTGACCTTGTATTTGCCCACGGGAACTGCATTTCCGTTTTTATCGGTTATGATAACGGAAGCAATTTCATTTTTCACGGAACCGGCATTTGTAATAGTGCTGGTATTTTTGAAGCTTGCGGATTTAATCTGATCTCCGTCAACCAAACCGGTAACGCTTTCGATTTCTTTCAGCTCGTGAGCGTTGCCGTCATAAGTCCATTTTCCGCTCTTAGCGGTAACGGTTACGGGGATTTCTTTGGGTGTGTCTTTTCCGGTAAAGCTCAGCTTGATTTTGCCGTTAACAGTTTTAATGTCGTAGTTATCGGTAACATCTGCGGAGCCGTTGCTTATTTTGATGCTGGAAGCATCAATGCTGGTTTCGAAACTCTTGTCATTATTTTTGAGTTCGCTGTAGCGGCCTTCACCGTTTACAGTAATGCTCTTTACTTTGTGGCCAACTATAAGACCCTGATCGGCGCTGCCTTCTTCAATTTTATAGCCGCCGCTATAGCCCTGTGCATCAGGAAGCTTGCTGGCCTTAACAAGAGTGTCTTCCTTGCCGACTCCAACGCTGAGTGTTGCGGCAGTGAAGGTGATGGGGCGTTTTGAAATGCTTATAGAACCGGGAACAAGCTCGATAGTGTACTTGTCAGTTACGGTTTTACCGTCTTTGTCTTTGATAACTACGCTGCTGAGGGTGCTCTCCACTGCTTTTGCAGTGTAATTCTCAGCGCTGCCGCTGTATTTAACTTCAACGGTGTCACCTTCGGCCAATGTGCCGGATACTATTTCGTACTCTGAAGCAGCGTGCTCCTTTCCGTCATAAACAGCGCTTACATCTTTGGGCTTTAATTTCAGCTCTCCGCGAGTGGGCTCAGAGGGAACAACGGGTTTGACGGAGTCAGAGGGAGTGAGGACAGGGGAGGCGTATTTGCCATCTGCCACAGCAGAACCATTGTTTTCGATCTTAATTCCGCCCTTAGCGGCTTTGACCTGAGCGTATACATCTCCGTTTTTCTCTGTAACCAACTCTACAATGACACTGTCTTTTTTCACGGTATCGCCGTCAACCAGACCTGTGGCAGTAAAGCCGTCTTCGACATATTTGTTTTCTGCGTTGAGCTTGGGAGTGTTTGCTTTAATAGTTAAGGGGATAGGCAGAGAAACGGTTTCCGAATTCTGGAGCTTTAAATTGTACTTGCCTGCATCCACGGCAGAACCGTCAGCATTGACGATCTCACCGCCGGTTATGGATATATACCAGTCAGAGGAGTTCTCGGACTGTCTGGCAGCAGTGAGGGTGACGGAGCCGTCTTTTATAACATCGCCGTCTTTAAGCTCGCCTACAATCATATAACCGTTGGATTCAACAGCGGATTTGTCTGCGTTTACAGTGGGAGCATTTGCTTTGAGAATGACTTCCACAGGCTGTGCAGGCACGGTGGGAGTCTCTGGAGTTTCAGGTGCAGGGGGAGGGGTAGGAGTCTCGGGCTCAACAGGCTTATTTTCTCCGCCGGTACCGCCCTGATTTTCATTGCCGTTTCCTTGAGCGGCAGTAACATTTATGGTACCGTCAATCTGGGTTACATTCAAATTCTGGGCAGAAAGAGTGGTTCCTACATTTTTGACAACCATGTTATCAAGAACAAGGGACACATTGTAGTTGCCTTCTTTGAGAGGGGTCTCTGCGGCAAGATTTGTATCGGGAGCGGTAATCAATTTATCAACACCCTCAACTGTGAAGCCTTTGGGGGCAGCTACATCATAGAAATCCGCAGGAAACTCGTCGTTTTCGGTCATGGTAAGACCGGATTTGACTGAAATCTCGATGTTGTAAACTGCATCAGCAAAAACGGGGGTAATGGTGCATGAAGTATATGGGGTAACGGAAACGGTGTCAGGGCTGACAGTAAGGGATGAACCGTTGGGGAAAGTCACCTTCCAGCCGTCAAAAATCTTATTTTCGGGTGCTTCAGGGGCTTCCAGAGCATAACTTCCGTCGGCAGATGCGACAACCTCGGTTCCGTCAACATTAACAACCTTCTCACCCTCGGGCAGAATACTCAACTCAATGTCAAGCACAAGAGCATCCGCATTTTCGGGGATAAACTCGGTGTTGAATTTAAGGGTTTCTACATTGTTTACGGTCTCTTTAACGGTTAGTACTGAGCTGTCAATGCTGATGTAAGGAGCATTCAAAGTAGCAGTGGAGTGCTTCAGAAGGTCTTTTCCGTCCAGTGTAAGCTTGGAAACATAGTAACCGTCTGGAACGAAAATATCTATGCTTCTGCCGTCCAGAACGGGTTTGATGTCCTGAGCGGGGGTGCGGGTGAGACTCTGTGCTTTCTCATCAGCGGTAGCGGAGAAGCTCACGGTACACTGTAAAGCTTCGGGGAAAACAAGGCTCTCTTTTTCGGCGGGAATTTCGATAATCTTGTTTTCCTTGGCATCTGCTTCGCCTTCAGGCTTGAAGTGCTGGTTATACTGTTCAGGAGTCAGCTGAACATTCAGGTTATAGGATATTGCGGGTAAGGTTTCTGCTTTGTCCGGGACGCTTGTGTCTCCTGCGGCGCTTGCTACCGGCAATGCAAACTGCATAACAAATATCAGCGCAAACAGAAAACACAGTGTCTTTTTACTTAATTTTTTCATGTTTACTTCACCTCTGGTTATAATAAAAATTAGAAGTAGGCTTAATTGATGGGAACAAGTCTGCCCTGAACGACAAATCTTGCATCTGCATACTCGTATGTGCAGGTGGAAAGTGTAACGATCCTGTCCTTGGATGTAGGCTTAACATCACTTGTAAAGGCTGACTGAGAAACCATTTTGTCAAGATATGCCTGATAATCCTCGTCGCTGCTGAAGCCGATGGTATATGTGTCAGAATCCGCATCTGTTATGTAAGCTGAGAACACCTCAACTCTGTAATTCCCATCGGGAGTATTGATATAGAGCTTGGGGTGGGCATCGTAATACTCTTGCTTATCGTAATTGCGGATACTCGCAAACATTGAACCGTCACGCATATTATGCCCGTAAATAAGAGTATTTTTAGATGAAAAATCGCCTTCATTAAGACAGTCCAGAAACAGTGTTCCGCTGGAATTGTAGTTACCGTCAATCATGCGGCGAAGATAGTAGAAGTTGTCCTCAGCTATAACCATGGGGTAATTGATCACGGTGTCCTCGCTGTAGATCCAGCCTACTACATCAGCACACTGCTCACGGAGCGCATTGAAGTCAACATCGATAGGGGAGGTTTCCTCGTTGGCGAGCTTATCCTCCTCGGACATTTCGGATTCGGTCTTTTTACGATCGGAATTAACAAACCGGTTGCTCAAATCATTATATTTATTTTCAGCCACCTTATACTCGTGCATAATGGAATATAGTTTATATCCGCTGAAAGCAAATATACCTACAAAAATTAAACACAGAACAGTGAGAAGAATTTTTACGGATTTTTTCACACATGTCCCTCCTTCTTTTTCATGATTTGATTATACAACAAAATGGAGGAAAAGAAAACTAAAGAAATCTAAAGATTTCATAAACAATTTGTCTTTTCAAATTTTTTGACGCTAAAACAGGAAAAATGTTCCCGAAAAGCTGCTGGAAAAATATAGATAATAATTCTTATGCACAGTAATTGCCGAATGAAACCGAATGAGAAATGGCGTTTAGATACAAAAAAACCGATACAAAAAAGTATCGGTTCTTTTGGAGGCGCCACCCAGATTTGAACTGGGGAATCGCGGATTTGCAGTCCACTGCCTTACCACTTGGCTCTGGCGCCATATGAGAATTGCGGGTATTTAAAAACCCGCAATTCTGTTTAATGGAGCGGGCGACGAGGCTCGAACTCGCTACCTCCACCTTGGCAAGGTGGCGCTCTACCAGATGAGCTACGCCCGCATATATCCCCTGAAAACAGGGGATGGTGCCTCCGGTCGGAATCGAACCAACGACACGCGGATTTTCAGTCCGCTGCTCTACCTACTGAGCTACAGAGGCTAATCGTGGTGGGAACAAATGGACTCGAACCATTGACCCCCTGCTTGTAAGGCAGGTGCTCTAACCAGCTGAGCTATGCTCCCGTGCGACAGCTTGTTTATAATACCAGCAGAATCGCATTTTGTCAATAGCTTTTTTCAAATTTTTTGAAATTTTTTCTAATTTATTTTTCGGCCTTTAAAATAGCCTCTACATCACTGCATTCAAAGCTGTAATCCGAATCACAGAACTGACACTTGACTGAAATGGGTTTGCCTTCAGCTATGATCTCTTCCAGATCCTTCCTGTCGATAACCGAAAGTGCCTGCGCAACGCGTTCTCTTGAACAATAGCAGCGATATGAAACGGGACTATCTCCCACTATATGATGTTCAAAGCCTTTTAAGACCTGAGAGAATATTGCGTCTGCTCCGTCTTCATCTAAAATAGTGGTGAGCTGATCCATATAGAAGATGTTGTCTTCCAGTTTTGATATTATTTCCTCGGAAGCACCGGGCATAAGCTGTACTATAAAGCCGCCGGCAGCTTTTATGGTTCTGTCGGTGTCTACAAGTACACCGAGAGCACAGGCAGAAGGCACCTGTTCGCTTTCAAGGAGATAAGCGGTAATATCCTCTGCAATTTCGCCGCTTACAAGCTCAGTTGAGCCGATATACGGCTCTTTGAGACCTATATCACGGCTGACCGTCAGCATTCCGGCGGCTCCTACAGCCCCGCCTACATCCAGCTTTCCGTCCTGCCTTAATGGTAGATCCACACCGGGATTTTGCACATAACCACGAACACAGCCATCAGAGTCAGAGACAGCAACGATACTGCCGATAGGGCCTCCGCCGTTTATTCTGACGGTAAGAGTTGCTTTCTCCTCTTTCATGGCGTTGCCGAGAAGGGAAGCGGCACAGAGAGTACGGCCCAGTGCGGCAGCAGTGGTAGGGGTCAAAGAGTGGATGTCACAGGCACGCTGCACCAGATCTTTTGCGTTTATAACTGCCATTTTGATAAAGCCGTCACCGGCTGTGGCACGAATTATTTTATCCATAGTAATGCCTTTCATAAATATATTAAAATAAGAAGAGACAGGATTTATCTCTCACGGCGACGTGCAGAAATGAAAAGCCGTCCTGCGTCACCCTGAGGACAATCCGAAATAAGTCTTACGTCTTCAAAGCCTGAGCTTATTAAAAGTTCCTTTAGAGCTTTGGGAGAATGTGCATATTCAATATGCTCTTCTTCACTTCGACTCCAAAGCTCTCCTTCACGGGAGAAAATATCCATACCGTAAAAAATTGCATTTTCGTCATTGAGAAATTCAGCTCTCCAAAGACAAAGCAGATCTTCATTTTCATCTACAAAGACCTGACCGTCCAGATCTTTAAGCCATTGAGGCAGCCGAATATCAAAAATGAACAGCCCGCCCGGACGGATAAAAAGATGCAGGCGTTTAAAGACTTTTTTTAAATCTTCAAAAGGAATGTAATTCATACCGTCCAGAGATGAATAGCAGGCATCGACCGTGCCGTAAAGATCAAGCTCAGTGGCATCCTGACACAGCAGCAGGGGAGGAACAGGCATATTGTCAGCCTTTTCTCTGGCCTCCATCAGCATTTCGGCAGAACTGTCAACCGCAATGAGCTCATATCCACGGCGGCACATCTCCTCTGTCAGCGTACCTGTGCCGCAGCACAAATCGAGGAGAAGGCGGAATTCTCCGCTGCTGCGTCTGAATTCCGCCTCGTAAAAGTCTGCAAACTGTTCATAACTAACGTCGCCGGTAAGTGAATCATACCAGCGAGCCAAAGATCCGTAACAGCTCACTTATTTATTCTCCTTTAAGCGCTCAAATACCACTTCATATCCGCCCTTACCGTACTGAAGAGAACGATTTACACGGCTGATTGTGGCACTGGAAGCTCCGGTTTCGGCAAGAATATCATTATATATCATTCCGTCGTTGAGGCAGGATGCAACCTGATAGCGCTGCTCCATCGCCATAAGCTCGGAGACTGTGCAGAGGTCATCAAAAAAATTCATGCACTCATCCATAGTCGAAAGAGAAAGAATGGCTTTATATAAATTCTCGTTGCGGGGTTTCTTAGGGAGCTTATTCATAGTTACCTCCTAAATATCACTATATTGCTTATAACGCATATGTTACATCACTACTGAACAAATGTAAATAGCTAAAGTGTAAATTTATTTAATTTTTTTTATTTAACAAATTTCTCTTGATTAAATAAATGTCTGCATATATAATAACCATAAAAAAAGAGAAAGGAAAACGCTATGGATATGCTTAGCGGAATGCTCGATATGAAGGCTGTTTGGCTTATACTTATAGTTACTTTTGTCGCTGTTGAAGCTGCAATACCGGGACTGGTTTCAATTTGGTTTGCCTTCGGTTCATTTGCAGCGCTGATTGCAACCTTTGCGGGTGCCCCTGTGTGGCTTCAGACAGTGTGGTTTTTCGCAGTGTCAGTGGTTGCACTTGCTCTTACAAGACCTTTGGCAAAAAAATACCTGAATTCCAAGGTGCAGGCGACAAATGCCGATATGATAATAGGAAAAGAGTGTATTGTATCCGAAAAAATAGATAATGTTATGGGTACAGGAACTGTCAATGTGGACGGGAAAGTCTGGACTGCCCGCACGGATGATCAGAATATTACTGCTCAGGTGGGAGATAAGGTAACGGTTTTAAGGATTGAAGGCGTTAAAGTTATTGTAAAACCTGCAAGGTAAAAATAAAAAATTTAAAAAGGAGAATTGAGATTATGGGAACAGTAATCATATGGGGACTGCTTGGACTGCTGGTAATTTTTATAATTGTCAGAAATATCCGAGTGGTTCAGCAGGCAAAGGCATTCGTAATTGAAAGACTTGGAGTTTACAAGACCACATGGAATGTGGGTCTGCACATCAAATGGCCTCTTATTGAAAAGGTGGCAAAGGTTGTTTCTTTGAAAGAACAGGTTGCGGATTTTCCGCCTCAGCCTGTTATTACCAAGGATAATGTTACCATGCAGATCGACACTGTTATTTACTTCCAGATAACAGACCCCAAAATGTATACCTACGGTATTGAGCAGCCTATGGTAGCTATCGAAAATCTGGCTGCTACTACTCTGCGTAACATCATCGGTGATCTGGAGCTTGACCAGTGCCTTACAAGCCGTGATATTATCAACACCAAGATGCGTGCCATCCTTGATGAGGCAACAGACCCCTGGGGTATCAAAGTAAACCGTGTTGAGCTTAAAAACATTCTGCCTCCTAAAGAAATTCAGAACGCTATGGAGAAGCAGATGAAGGCTGAGCGTGAACGCCGTGAGGCAATCCTTCGTGCAGAAGGCGAAAAGCGTGCTGCGATCCTCGAAGCGGAAGGCGAGAAAGAATCTGCAATCCTTCGTGCTGATGCAAAGAAGCAGGAACAGATCCTTGAGGCAGAAGGTAAGGCAGAGGCTATTCTTAAAGTTCAGACCGCTACTGCAGAGGGTATTAAACTCATCAATGAGTCTGTCCCCAGTGACGGAGTTATCAAGATCAAGGCTCTCGAAGCTTTTGCAGCCGCTGCCAACGGCAGAGCCACCAAGATCATTATTCCCAGCGAAATTCAGGGCCTTGCCGGTCTTGCACAGGGACTTGTTGAGTCTGTCACAAGTGTTAAAGAAGAAAACTGATTTTAATTGGAAAACAGGCGGTAGTTTACCGCCTGTTTTTTATAGAAGGGTTTAAAATGGATAAAGTATATGAATTTCTGAAAAATCACCTGATGCTGCCACAGGACATATGCCCGTCTGATGAAGCGGTGAAAATGCTTGCAGAAATGCGCCGTGGGCTTAAAGGGGAAGTGTGTTCGCTGCCTATGATACCTACCTATTTAAAAACGGGGAAAATAGACAGCGGATGTGCGGCCGTAATAGATGCAGGCGGGACAAACTTCAGAAGCGCCCTTGTTACATTTACGGAAAATGGATATAAAACCGAGTACCTGAGTAAAAAGAAAATGCCTGGTATAGGTGAAGCAGTTGAATGGGAGGAGTTTATTTCTTTTGCGGCTGACAGTATAATGCCGCTCATGGAATATACTGATAGAATTGGATTTTGCTTTTCGTATTCAGCGGATATTACTCCCGAAATAGACGGCAAAGTCAGAAGCGTTGACAAGGAAGTTGTTATAAATAATTCCGCAGGAAAGCTGGTGGGCAGCTCTCTGAAGGAGGAACTGGAGCGGCGTGGAGTCCACGGGAAGAAAATTGTGGTGTTGAACGATACCGCAGCCGTTCTACTGGGAGGTGCCTCTCTACTTGACAACAGCCGATATGAGACTTTTATCGGACAGGTCAGCGGTACGGGAACAAATACCTGCTGCCCTGTTGTAGCTAAAGAAATTGTAAAGCTGGGGCTTTCCGGAGACGATGAAATTATAATCAACACAGAGTCAGGAATGTATGACGGTATTGCCATGGGCGAATTTGACAAAATACTTGACGCCGGAAGCCTGAATCCGGGATCGAAGCATTTTGAAAAAATGACTGCCGGCGTTTATCTGGGCACACTTTGCTCTCTTATGCTTTCAGTCGGCTGCAAAGAGGGGTTTATAAGCGAAAATACCTTGGAAACTCTCCAAAATGCAGGCGAAATAGACGGAGCAGTTATTGACGCATGGTCAATGGGAGAAAATCTTTCCGAAATCTCAGCGAAAGACAGACCGTTTGTACAAGAAATTTCACGGGCACTTTTTGAACGCTCAGCTCGCTGTATGTGTGCGAATCTGGCAGCACTTATGCTTCTGACAGGAAAAGGAAAGAACGCAGACAGACCTGTATGCGTTTGTGCGGAAGGTTCTTTGGTTCAGAAAAGCAGAATATACAGGCCTGAGCTGGAAAGACTTATGGAAAAGTATATAGGCGGAAGCCTTGGCCTTCATGCAGTACTTATGCCTGTAGAGGAAAGTACCCTGCCGGGAGCTGCTGCGGCAGCAATTTTAAACTGATTATGTCAACCTGAATAAAGAAACTTATGTAAACCTGAGCAAAAGCTCAGGTTTATTTTTTGTCCTTGGACTTAAATATCAGGGAGACAATTAACCCGAAAAATACAGCGGCACATATGCCTGCGGCTGCGGCGGTAAAACCTCCTGTGAATGCTCCCAGTACGCCTTTTTCTGCCACGGCGGTTTTTACACCCTTTGCCAGAACATTTCCGAAGCCTGTCAGGGGAACTGTGGCACCGGCACCTGCAAACTCTACTATTGGCTCGTATATGCCAAATGCGCCAAGAACCACTCCTGCAACGACATATGAGGTCAGAATTCGTGCAGGCGTGAGCTTTGTGAAGTCAAGCAGAAGCTGACCTGCCAGACAGAAAAGTCCGCCCACAAGAAAGGCTTTCAGGTATTCTAAAAACATCTCCATATTATGCGCCCTCACTCTCTATTGCTACGGCGTGACAAATGCCCGGAATACTTTCGCCCTGCATTGAACTGACAGGAGACATGAGGGCACCTGTAGCTGCAAACAATACTTTTTTCCATATTCCCTTATTCATAGCGCTGAGAATGTGTCCGGCAAGAACGGAAGCACTGCATCCGCAGCCGGAACCGCCTGCTTTTACATCCTGTGTCTGTAAATCGTAAATCAGAACACCACAGTCCATATAATTTGCACCTAACTTGACCCCATCGTTTTTAAATAGATCCTGCACTATATCATGGCCCAGAGCGCCTAAATCTCCTGTAAAAATTGCGTCGTAGTAGTCGGGAGAACGACCTGTGTCTGAAAAATGAGTTTTTAGTGTTTCGTATGCGGCAGGTGCCATAGCGGCTCCCATATTGTTTACATCCTTTATTCCGGCATCGGTAATGGTGCCGGTAGTTATATGGGTTATACGCTGTCCGCTTCCGTTTCCTGATATAATTAACGCTCCTGCGCCGGTGACAGTCCATTGACAGGTAGGGCAGCGCTGACCGCCGTATTCCAACGGCATACGGAACTGCCTTTCCGCTGCACAAAAATGGGAACCGGTAATTGCACAGCAGTTATCGGCAAAACCGCCGTCAATAAGCATTGCGGCGAGAGACAGACTTTCAGCCATGGTTGAACAGGCACCGTATAGACCGAAATAGGGAATACCGCTGTCCTTTAATGCAAAGGTTGAGCTTATACATTGAGACAGCAAATCACCGGCAAGGACATAGTTCAGAGCTGAGGGCGGGAGCTTTGCTTTGTCACAGGCGATAGAAAAGCATTTGTTCAGCATTTTTGTCTCTGCTTTTTCCCATGTTTCCGCACCGAAACGGGAATCCTCAGACAAAAAATCGAAGCAGTCCTTCAGCGGTCCCTGACTTTCTTTTTGGCCTACAACTGAGGCAGAGGAAAGAATTACAGGTTTTGAGGGTAGAAAAACGGTTTGGGAACCCAATCTTTTTGTCATATATACTACCTCTTTTTATTTATTTCATATGTATATAATTTTCCCCAAATATAAAAAAATAACCGTGAGAAAAACTCACGGTTATTTTATGTTAACGAAATTATGTCAACTTATTTTAAGCTGTTCCCAAAGATTGACAAGGTAAATAAGGGTTTCGGGACCGAGATTTCTAAATGAGTAGGTATTATACAGCTCATTAAAATTCTCAATTCCGGGGTACAGAATTTCCATTGCCTCTTCTCCCATATCCTCGGCATATGAAGGGTCATTGTATACCGCTGAATTAGGTGAAGCATAGCTGATATATTCGGCGTTTGCTATGGCCGCTTCGGGAGAGAGCATATAGTTAATGAAAATTTCAGCAAGTTCCTTATTCTGACAGCATGAGGGGATGCACATGGCATCAATAAAATAGTTTGTGCGTTCGGGATAATAGAAACGCAGGTCAACGCTATCAGCCTGATTATCAGCCATGGTAAAATAGTCACCGGCGTAATATGCGGCTACGGAGGCTTCACCTGCTTCCATCATATTAAAGACTTCGTCCATTACAAAGCTTTTTACAAGAGGGAACTGTTTTTTCATTTCGGTGAGAGCCAGCTCCCATTTTTCATGGTCCAGATCATTTACATCAAGGCCCAGCTTGTATTGAGCCGTTGCAAAGGCATCACGGGGATTGTTGAATTGGAGAATATCACCTTTGTATTTTTCGTTCCACATCAAATCCCAGCCCTTGGCGTCTGCCTCGTCCACTTTGTTTGCATTGTATATTATACCAACAACGCCGTAGGTGTATGGGATGGAATAGAGATTTTCAGGGTCGTAGTACAGTCCACGGAAGCTGTCATCTATATTCTGGTAGTTGGGGATATTCTCATAGTTCAGAGGGAGAAGCATTCCCTCGTTCCTCATTCGGTCTATCATATAGTCGGAAGGAATTATAACATCATAGCTTACGGCACCGTTTGAGAGCTTGTTGTACATATCCTCGTTTGAGGCGAAAGTGTCGTAATTCACTTTGATTTTCTGCCCGTAGTTTTCAAAATACCAGTTTTCAAACTCTCTTATGGTGTCAAAGCTGCCTTCGGAGCCGTCGGAAATGTATTCACCCCAGTTGTAAACATTAAGGCACGTTACATTGTCTGAACCGCAGCCTGAAAACAGGATGGCGCTGAGCAATATAGCGGCTGCCAGAGAAATAATTTTTTTCAATTTGCTGCCTCCGTTGCTTTTCTCATCTTTTTGCGTTTCCTTGCCTCTTTAATTGTTTTGTCGCCCTCACTGTCAGCAAGGTTTGAAATGAGCAGCAACATCAATATGACGAAGAAAATAAGTGTGGCCAAGGCGTACATCTTGGGAGTGACAGTTTTTTTAGTCATGTTGTAAATACGGATAGGCAGGGTCTGGAATCCGTTGCCGGAGGTGAAATAGCTTATCACAAAGTCATCAAGAGAGAGGGTGAAGGCCATTATCATACCCGTTACTATACCAGGCAGAATTTCGGGGATTATAACCTTGTAAAATGCCTTAAATGGGGTACAGCCTAAATCCATTGCAGCCTCAGGAAGAGCTTTATCCATTTGCTGGAGCTTCGGAAGAACCTGAAGTATAACATAGGGCAGGCAGAAGGTTATATGGGAAATCAGCATGGTCCCGAAATTAAGGCTTGTTGCTGCACCGAAAAGCCGACCCACAAAGACAAACATAAGCATGAGAGATATACCCGTTATTATATCGGGGTTTATCATGGGGATGTTTGTAACGGTATTTAAAGTGACTTTAAGGTACTTGTTTCTCATTTTTGTAATGCCAACCGCTGCCGCAGTTCCGGTAACGGTTGCGATTACAGAGGCACAGACTGCCAGCAAAACGGTATTTTTCAGGGCGTTCAGCGTGGCGTAGTCGTGAAAAAGCTCACTGTACCAGTGAAGCGAGAAGCCGGAAAATACCGAAAGACTTTTCGACTCGTTGAAAGAGAAAATCAAGAGTACGGCAATGGGAGCGAAAAGGAAAATCATTATCAGGGCAGTGTATATTTTTGACGTTGTTTTCATTTTATGCCCTCCTTATGCACAGGTTTTCTTGTCCGCATATCTCTGCATGAGAACCATGGCGGCAAGCAGAATGACCATCAGGATAAAGGCGATGGCAGCGGCAAAGTGAAGGTTATTTGCGGCGTACTGGCCTTCAATGGCATCACCGATAAGATAGAATTTTCCGTAACCCAGTTTCTGGGAAATATAGAAAGTGCTGATAGAAGGAATAAGCACCATTGTTATGCCGGAAATTACGCCAGGCAGGCTGAGAGGCCATATTACACGCCGCAGCACACCGGCACTGTTGCAGCCAAGATCCCTTGCAGCTTCAATCAGCTTATTGTCCATTTTAGCCATGATGGAATAGATTGGAAGCACCATGTATGGGAAATAATCGTATACCATGCCGATGATGACGGCGGCTTCCGTTCCTATTATGTGAATAGGGCTTATTCCAAGGTGGCCTAAAATTCGGTTTATAATTCCGGAATCCTGAAGTATGGTCATCCATGCGTAGGTGCGGATAAGAAAGTTCATCCACATTGGAATCATAATCAGGGTAATAATAACTTTCTGGGTCTTGGCACCGGCTCTGGAAATAATATAGGCCAGAGGGTAGCCGAGTAAAAGACAAATAAGAGTTGAAATTGCGGCGAGGCGAAGGGAACGCATGAAAATCACAAGGTAGGTGTGAACTTCCTTAGGCATACCCTGCTTGTCAAAAACGCTGGTGGTGGCGGTAAAAAACCTTGCCACATTGTCAAAAGTGAAGTTAAAATCGTTGTCTGTGAAAGCGTAGTAGGCCACGAACAAAAGCGGAACCACTATAAACAGCACAGCCCATACAGAGTATGGCGCAAGTGCAAGCTTTCTGACCAGATCGTTTCTCTTTGAAATGGAGTTATTGCTTTTCATTCCTCAATCTCCGTTTCGACATCCGACAACTCATCCAGCTCGTTGGAGAATGAAGAATAGTCTCCGAACATACCGGAATACTGAGATTTATGCATGATGTGGATTGCGTCAGGCTCAATATAGAGACCGATATGCTCGTCCACATCCACAAAGTCGGTGGTCTGAATCATCCATTTGAAGCCGTTGATATCAACGATGATTTCATAGTGGACTCCGAGGAAGGTAACGGAAGTGACCACGCCTTTAAGCATACCCTTTTCCTCGGAAACTATATCCACATCCTCCGGACGGACGACCACATCTACAGCTTCACGCTTTTTAAAGCCTGAGTCAACGCAGTCAAACACATGACCTGAGAAGCTGACCTTCTTGTCCTCAAGCATTATGCCGTCTACTATGTTGCTTTCGCCAATAAAGTCGGCCACAAATGCGTTTGTAGGCTCGTTGTATATATCTATGGGAGTTCCTATCTGCTGAATTCTGCCGTCAGCCATAACAACAACCGTGTCGGACATAGACAGGGCCTCTTCCTGATCGTGAGTTACAAAAACAAAGGTGATTCCGGTGGCCTTCTGAATTTTTTTCAACTCCTGCTGCATATCTTTTCTCAGCTTCAGGTCAAGAGCCGCCAGAGGCTCGTCCAGAAGCAGCACCTTGGGGTTGCTTACAAGAGCTCTTGCTATGGCAACTCGCTGCTGCTGACCGCCGGAAAGGCTTGTAACGCTTCTGTTTTCAAAGCCGGACAGAGCAACAAGCTTCAGCATCTCTTTTACCTTACGGTCAATCTCCGCCTTGCTTTCTCTTTTTTCACGGAGCGGGAAAGCAATATTTTCGTAAACATTCAGATGCGGAAAGAGGGCATAACGCTGAAAAACAGTGTTTATGTTCCGCTTATACGGGGGCAGATCGTTAATATTTTCGCTCATGAAAATAAGGTCACCTTCGTCAGCGGTTTCAAAGCCGCCTATGATCCTTAAAGTGGTAGTTTTACCACAGCCGGAGGGACCGAGAAGAGTTAAAAATTCATTGTCATATATGTCAAGGTCGATATGGTCAAGAACCACTTCACCGTCAAATGACTTGCTGACACCTTTCAGCTCGATTATCTTATTCATTTCCAAACCCCCAAAAATAAAAAATGGCGTGTACCTATAGCACACGCCAACCTGAAACACCCATTCATAAAGAATGCGTGAATAAAACAATGGGATCAGAGTCTATATAGCAAAGATTACTTTTACTACTCTTATTGACCATTTCACAAGTCTGTGTGCCGTGGCACCGGTTTATAGTTACCAACTTATAAAACTTGAGCTTCAAACTCAATCAATAAGGCAACAGAAGTTGCCGCCGCTTCTGCGGACATACGCAAAATATGCGTTATCTTGCTTGGGATAAACTCCTATCCTGTCGAGACGACTAATTTTAACAATATTCGGCATTTATGTCAATAGAGAAAAATGAAAAATAAAGGAAAAAAGAAATTATATATTTATTGCTGTTTTGTGCTAAATTATGACGGGCATTGAAAAAGCTGTGCTAATATAATTCAAGATATGAATTTCAGTATATTTGATCGGCAAATATACTCCTGCGCTGCACATTGGATATGTAGATTATTGACACTATAAATATAAAGTATTATAATTTTGAGTCATAAAATCGCAGGAGAGTATATGTGTGCAGAACATAAATTCAGAGAAAAAAGGTCCGTGGTATGAGCGGAAAAAACCGTGGTGGCAGCTTGCAATACTTGATATAGTTCTGGCGGCGCTCGTGGTTGGAGTTTTTGCGTTTTTTCATCTGTGGCTTCCTAAAATCATACTGACAAAAAACGGTATGCCGGAGCCGGTTTATCAGGTGAGTGTGGCAGAAACGCCCGTTCCCGAGTATGATACAGAAGAGGAGAGCCTTCAGTGGCGTGAGAAATTTTCTTCTTTTTTCACCGCCGACACGGTAATTACAGATAACAGCTACTCAAGCCCCGAGGTTTCGGTTCAGATAACCGAACACAGCACGGAGAAGAAGCTTAACTATTTTGTGGCTGATATTCACATAGCGGATATAGAAAATATTCAGAGCGGGTTTTCAGCGGAGCATAGCTCCGACAGTCCGGAAAAAGTTGCTCAGGATAACGACGCAATACTTGCCATGAACGGAGACTATTGCTCAAACCAGAGAGAGGGCTTTCTGGTCAGGAACGGGTATCTGTATCTGACTGAGCAGACAAAGTATGACATTTGTGTATTGTATTATGACGGGGTGGTTGAGACATACCAGCCCAGTGAATATACGGTTTCCGAAATAATGGAAAAAGACCCGTATCAGGTGTGGAAATTCGGCCCTGAACTGCTGGATAAAAACGGCAGTCCAAAGACCGTTTTTAACACCAGCGACGCAATACTGCATAAACATCCGAGAAGCGGATTTGGTTACTACGAGCCGGGACACTACTGCTTTGTGGTGGTTGACGGCCGCCAGCCCGGATATTCAGACGGAATAAATATGGAGGACTTTTCTAAACTGTTTGCAGAGCTTGGATGTGTTCGTGCATTTAATATGGACGGGGGAGCGTCAAGCAGTATGGTTTTTGAAAACGAAATTGTGAACAAGCCAAGCGGCGGCGGAAGATATATAAGCGATATGCTTGTAATAAAGGAGAAAGATGCCTTGAAAGGGCAGGAAAAGTGAAGATGAAATTCCTGAAATTTATTTTGCCTCATCTGGCTGTAGCAATGCTGCTGGGATTGGTGGTTCTTATTATACTGGACGAAAGAAACCCGCTTATGAATTTTCTTACAGGGACTGCTGCCAGAGTGTATATGCTTACAATGTGCATAATATGTATAACTGTAATTGCCGGACATATAAGCGAACATAACAAATAAAATCATAGAGAGAAATTATCAAAAAACTTCGGTTTTTACGGCAAAAATTACAATTCAAACAGCTTAAAACGCAATACTTGGTTATTATGTATATTAGGCGTAAAAATGGGCAGGAATATATATTCATTTTCGTTCAAAATTTTGGTTGAAGAATAACACGATGCGTGTTAAAATTTTATACATTAGTAATTTAAATCCATTGAAAAATCCCTTGTAAAGGAGCGATAATTAAATGTATTCCAACGCATATATGAAAAAATATTCTCTCCCCCAGGATTTGTTTGAGACTTTGAGCAAATGCAAAGTGCTTTGCTTTCCTGAGACTAAGGCTCAGCTTGAGGAAATGTGCTATGGTCCTACCCATAGTTCCAAATATGATGTAATCTATCCTATTGCCGGAAAAGGCACCTTTAAGGCGGCTGAAGTTGTCCGCTGCAAAAACGGTACGGTCGTAAACTACATGGAGGACTATATGCGCCGCCGTGATCCTGACTGTATGAGAATAGGCGATGATCTGCCTACCGATAAACCCAGATTTAAGGATGTTTACGGTTATGAATTCTCAACTCTCAGAGAGGAGACCATGAAATGGCTCTCCGAGCAGCAGCTGATCGTTCTTCCTTTCCATTCAGGCGGTAAATACTACGGCTATGACAGCCTTATGATTTGCCCCATGAATGCTGCTTTCTTCGCTCTTTCCATCGCTAATATGCAGGGTTTTATCAGCATTTACGATGTAAAACCAGGATTTAAGCCAAGAGCAATAATTTACGTTGCTCCGCCTTTCAGATATACTCACTTCAAAGGTAAACAGGTGGTTGTACACAACCGCAGCGAAAGCCTGCATGAGGTGTTTGCCTATAACCTATACCCCGGTCCTTCTGCAAAGAAAGGCGTATTCTCCATCCTTCTGGACATCGGCGAGCATGAGGGATGGATCACAAACCATGCTTCTGCCTGTATGGTGGAGTCTCCCTATGAAAACGAGGTCGTGTTCATGCATGAAGGGGCTTCCGGCGGCGGCAAGAGTGAAATGCTGGAAGAGCTTCACAAGGAGGACGGCAAGGTCCTGCTCGGAACTCACACGATTTCAGGTGAAAAATATTACCTGAACTTCGGTGAAGGCTGTAAAATTCACCCCATAGCAGACGATATGGTTATGGCAAGGACAGACCTTCAGAATGACTCAAAGCGTCTGGTGATTGCAGATGCGGAAAACGGATGGTTCCTCCGTATGGACGGAGATACCAGCTACGGTATGAACGCTCAGTATGAGAGAATAAGTATTCATCCTCCCGAGCCTCTGGAGTTCTTTAATATGGACGGTGTACCCGGTGCAACCTGCCTCATATGGGAGCATGTTATGAACTCGGACGGTACACGCTGCACCAATCCCAGAGTTATTATACCGAGAGACATGATAGAAAATATTATTCCGGGCGATGAGCCTCAGGAAGTTAACGTCCGCTCATTCGGTGTTCGTATGCCGCCGGCTACTATGGATAACCCCAGCTATGGTGTTATGGGCCTTATGCAGATAGTTCCCACTTCCATTGCATGGCTTTGGCGTCTTGTGTCACCCCGTGGATTCAAAAACCCCTCTATCTCCGACACTGCATTGGGAAATGAGCTTAAAAGCGAGGGCGTAGGTTCGTACTGGCCATTCTCTACCGGCAAAAAGGTAACGCAGGCCAATATGCTGCTTCATCAGCTCGTTGATACACCCAAAACTATGAACATTCTTATTCCCAACCAGCATATAGGAGCCTACCATGTAGGCTTTGCCGGAGAATGGCTTACGAGGGAATATCTGGCAAGAAAGGGCGGCAGAGTCAAGGCGAAGCATCTTGTTCCTGCACGCTGCCCGATTTTCGGATACTCTCTTGATGAAATGAAAATGGATGGACAGTATGTGCGTCAGACCTTCCTCAGACCTGAAATGCAGTCAAAGCTTGGAATTTCGGGTTATGATGCGGGCGCTAAAGTACTTACAGATTATTTCAAACAGGAAATTCGTCAGTTTATGACAGACGATCTGGAGCCTATGGGTAGGGAGATTATAGAGCTTTGCCTCAATGATGCTCCTCTTGAGGAGTACATCAAAATCACTCCAATGCTTATTAAGTGATAAAGGCCTTAAACGGCTCACGGCGAATGCCGGAGCCGTTTTTCCCTGCAATTTGATTGTTGAAAGGAAAAAGCATATGAAAATAGTTGTTTTGGGCGGAGGCCTGAGTACGGAACGCCAAGTTTCTCTTGTGTCAGGCACTTCTGTGTGCAAAGCCCTGAGAGCTGTAGGACATAAGGCAATATTTGTCGATATGTATATGGGGCTTGAAAATTATGATGGAGTGCTGGAGGATGCCTTTGATGCACCCGATGGCTTCTGCGGAGAGGTTGCAATCGAAACGGAAGCTCCGGATATAGAAGCAGTAAAAAAATCCAGAAAGCTGAAAAGTCCTTCCAGACTGGGAAAAAATGTTCTTGAAATATGCGCTCTTGCAGACTGCGTATTTCTTGGACTTCACGGAGAGGACGGAGAAGACGGCAAAATTCAGGCGGCACTCGAGCTTATGGGTGTGCCGTACACCGGCTCGGATCCTTTAAGTTCAGGAATGGCAATGGATAAGGCGGTCGCAAAGCGCATAATGGAGAGCTGCGGTGTACCTACTCCTGCATGGAGGGAGGTAAGCTACTGTGAGAAGGACATTCCGGAGCTTACAGAAAGTTTGAGCCTGCCATGCGTTGTGAAGGTAGTAGGCGGTGGCTCATCGATAGGTGTTGCCCTTCCGGAGACGAAAGACGAACTTGAAAACGCCCTTCGTGACATTTTGAAATACGGAAATAGAATTGTAGTTGAAGAGAAAATAAATGGGCGTGAGTTAACGGTTCCGGTGTTTGGTGACCGTTGTATGTGTCCTATAGAAATAGTTCCGCCCGAGGGAATGACCTTTGACTATGTGGCAAAATACCAGAGCGGAGACAAGGGAGCCAGAGAAATCTGTCCGGCACCAGTAAGTGAAGCAGAAAAAGAGCTTCTGAGTGAGTATGCTCTGAAAATACATAAAGCGCTTGGGCTGTCCGTATACTCAAGAGTGGACTTTATGCTGGATAGACAGGGAAGAGCGTATTGCCTTGAGGTAAACACTCTACCCGGAATGACCCCCAACAGTCTTATTCCCAAGGCTGCCGCAGTGGAAGGAATGTCCTATTCGGAGCTATGCGAAAAAATTATAGAGCTGTCTTTGAAAAAACAAAATAAACTTGTTTAAGTTAACAATTTCTTGATGTTTTGCCCATGAAATGTGATAAAATGAAAAATTAGAAAAAAAGCTAAAAGGTGAGAACATGAAGGAACGTATAGCAAGGTTTATGGCCGGCAGAAACGGCAATGACCAGCTGAATTTATTTTTACTTGTGGTGGATGTAATACTTCTGCTTTTGGCCGGTATTTTTTCAAGCAGCGCAGGCAGATTTATTTATCCATTTGTATTTTTACTGCTTATATACATTTATTTCAGGATGTTTTCCAGAAATGTGTATAAGCGCCGTGAAGAGAACGGAAAATTTATCCGTCAGAAGCTTAAAGTCGCAGGCTTTATCCATATGCGCCATGAACGCTGGATACAGCGCCATGACTATAAGTTTTTTACCTGTCCCAGCTGCAAAACAACTCTGAGGGTTCCCAGAGGCCACGGCAGAATAAAAATAGTCTGCCGTAAATGCGGAACTTCTTTTGAGGGAAAGACCTGATATGTTTGGGTATCTTACAGCCTCCCTGGATTTTTTGACGGAGGAACAGAAAAAACGCTATAAGGCCTGCTATTGCGGCTTGTGCAGAAGCCTTAAAGAGCGGCATGGTACGCTTGCAAGATTTGTGCTGAACTATGACATGACCTTTCTTGTGCTTCTCGTGAACTCTCTGTATGAGCCGGAAGAAAAAAGCGGAAGTGATAAATGCCCTGCTCATCCTTTAGCTGCAAGAGACTGGTGGCAGAGCGAAGCAACAGATTATGCCGCTGATATGAATGTGGCTCTCGCATATCACAAGTGCATGGATGACTGGCGAGATGACGGAAATGTTGTTGCGCTGTCTCAGGCGAAGCTGCTCAAGCCTGCGTATGAAAAAATTTCGGAGCTGTACCCAAGGCAGTGCAAGGCTATGGAGGAGTCCATAAAAGCTCTCAGCGAGATTGAGCAAGCCGGCATGGAGGCACCGGATCAGGCGGCCGATACATTCGGCTGTTTGATGTCGGAAGCGCTTGTTTATAAGGATGACCGGTGGAGCAACTGCCTGAGAAGCATGGGAAGAGAGCTGGGAAGGTTTATTTATATAATGGATGCCTTTCTGGATCTTCCATCGGATACAGCGCACAATAGATATAACCCGTTCAGACGCTATTACGGACTTTGTGATAACGAAGAGCGGTTCAGAGATATTTTGAAAATGACTTTGGGCGAGTGTCTTATGCATTTTGACCGTCTGCCTCTTGTTTTAGATTTAGGAATAATGCAGAACATTCTGTGTTCGGGACTATGGGTTCAGTTCAACAGAAAATACAGCGATAAGAAGAAAGGACCCTCAGATGATTCAGGATCCGTATAAAGTTCTCGGCGTGTCTCCCGACGCCTCTGATGAAGAAATTAAAAAAGCATACAGGGAGCTTACAAAGAAATACCATCCTGACCTTAACCCTAATGACCCGACTGCGGCACAGAAGATGAACGACATTAACGCCGCATACGATCAGATTAAAAACGGAAATGTTCAGCAAAACCATGGCGGATACGGCTATGGCTACGGACAGCAGTCCGGACAGTATCAGCAGTACGGCGGTAATACTTATTACGGTTGGGGCAACGGTTGGAATCAATACCAGCAGACAGAGCGCAGCGAATATACAGCAGCCAAAAGCTATATAAGAAACGGTATGTACAAGGAGGCGCTCAATGCGCTTTCGGGAGTTCCCGCAAATGAACGGGACGGCAGATGGTACTATATGAATGCAGTGGCTAATATGTATATGGGCAATAAGATTGCTGCTCTTGAGGCGGCAAAACGGGCGGCCTCTTTGGAGCCATCCAATATAGAATACCGCAATTTGCTGGAACAGCTTCAGAACGGCGGGGATTTCTATGATACCTATACTACCAGCTATTCTACCGGTATAGGTCTTGACAGACTTTGTCTTACCATGTGTGCAGCTAATGTTTGCCTTGGACCCCTGGGATGCAGATTTTGCTGCTGTTGATAAAGAAGCAGTAATCGGCGGTATGCGGGAGATTCAATATATAGGATCATGCGATTATGCGAAAAAATGCGGCTGTTGTTACAGCCGCATTTTTATACTTTTATGCAAGGTATTGAGTTATACAACTATTTGTGTATTTATTAAGTGCTTCAAAATCAATGTGAGGCTTGTAAACAGCTTCCAGAAGGTCGTGAAGTCTTTTGGCCTCTGCCATTTGACTGAAGGCAAGTGACATAAGCTGTTTTCGGAGCTTATCAGTTTCTCTTAGCGTTGACCGAAGGTTGGAACGCAACTCAGACGGCAGAATGCTGTCCATATGGATATGGCGGACCTGAGGAAATTCCCATCCACTGCCCACAAGACCCAGTGATTGCTCGGGAAACAATACTGCTGAAAAAAACTTTGGACAGACAGGATCCGGACACAGTAGCATCTCTAAACCATGTTCTTCTCCGTATTCCGCTGCATACTTCAGCGCTGAGGCGGTACCTCCGAAGCGATCATCGATCTGATAGATCAGTTTACATAATTTTGAAATTTCTTCGTTCAGTCTGTAATCTCCACGGCAGCCGATACAGCTTAAAAATCGTTTGTTGAGCTTGCCGTCTGACTTGGCATCTCTTGGTATTTTCCTGTTTAGTAAACTACAAATTTTTTCCTTAATAGCAGACTGTTCTTCGTCACCGTATATATTGAGCAAAGCTGACTCGCTTACGGAGACCGAAGCAGACAGCAGATGATATGCGGCGGAATAGTCAGCCTTGTAACCGGATGTATATTGGTTTACATAATGCGACTCTTCTTGACTCAGACCGTTTTTAAAGAACTGTCCCAGATGAATATAGTCTGAGTCAACCCCGTAAATGCTCGGCTCACGCGAATGTGGACTCGTCCCGTCCACAAAGGCAAGTTTTTTCTCAGGTATGTACACCCCGTCCAGCGAATCCGGATCTCCGGAACAGAGTATATAATGCACTGTATAACCCATTTCTTCTGCTCTGGCGCCGATTTTTCTCATAAAACAGGACTTGCCGCTTCCCGGACCACCCTTTAAAATGTGGAGAAAGTCTCCCTCGGTCGGAGGAAAGCTGTCATATAGTGAGTAGAAGCCGTCCTTCGAGTTTGAACCTAAAAAATAACTGTAATTCATACTGCACCTCTTTGCTTAAAACTATGTTATTCTATGCCGGATTTAAACGGATTGACAATAAATAAAGCTCAGTATATAATTTTTCGGAAAGGTGGGTTCAGATGTTCGATATAATATTATTCGATTTTGACGGAACTGTTTATGATACTCTTGAAGGCATAACCAAATGTATGCAGCACGCATTGAAAAAGCGTGGTATAGAAGAAACGCTTGAAGCTTTACACTGCTTTGCCGGTCCGCCTCTTGCGGAAAAAATCCCTGAGGTATATGGATTTGACGAAGCTACCACCAAAACAGTAATAACTGACTTTCGTGAGAGATATAACTCCATTGGTATTTATGAGAGCAGGGTATTTCCGGAAATACCGGAGCTGCTTGCAAAATTAAAAAAGGCAGGAAAACGCATGGGGATTGCGACCTCAAAACCACAGTTTCTGGCTGAACATCTAATGGAGAAAGAGGGTATAAAAGATTATTTCGAGGTTATCTGCGGCAGTCAGCCTGACGGAAGTTTGGGAAAAAAGGACCAGGTAATAAAAGCTGTAATTGAAAAATTCGGTGTAAAAGATGAACGGCTGGTTCTGGTCGGAGATACAAAATACGATGTGATAGGGGCACACAAATGCGGTCTCCCGTGTATAGGCGTCAGGTACGGATATGCTGCGGAAAATGAGCTTGAAGATGCCTGCGCCGACATTATCGTTAAAGATACAGATGAACTTTTTTCGGTACTGTTGAAATGAAATATTGTAAAAAAACCGGACCTGAAGTCCGGTTTTTTATACCTCAATGATTATGGTTTTTAATCCCTGCCTTTTGGCGTATAAAATCGTGTTCATAGTGCCGCCGGGTTTGCCGTCATAACAGGCAAGCAGCAGAGAGGAATTGTCTACCATATATCGGTTGCGCCGCATCATGCAGTCGGAAGTGTAGTTGACCTGCAAAACATTAACATTGTTGCAGGCATCCAAGATTTCGTTATAGCGTATGCGCTGACTTCTTGCCCATTTATCAGGCTGCGTACCGCAGGGAATGGCCGCTTCAAGACTAATGTCACTATGTATTTCACGCAGAGCCAAAACCGCTTCCGCAAAATAAAAATCACATCCAATCGCCATACCGGAAATGAAATGTCTGTAGCCGCTTTCGTATATTCCCATTAACCTCTGGGAAAGCTCATCCTTTAGAGCAAGGCAACGTTCGTCAGCTTCGTTGTTGCCCCATGGCAGTTTAACAGGTCTGTGACCGGTGAAGCAACAACTAAGTTCTCTGTCATACATGATAAAATTCTCCTCTGTATAATGTTTTGCCCTGCCTGTATTGTATGCTAAAAAAATGTACTTGTCAAAACATAATTGCAGTGTTATAATTTACTCATCTTCAGGGCAGGGTGAAATTCCCGACCGGCGGTAAAGTCCGCAAGCCGTAAGGCACGAACCGGTTAGATTCCGGTACCGACAGTATAGTCTGGATGAGAGAAGATATTGAGCGAAACCTGTCGAGCTCTTTATTTTATATTTTATTGCCCGAAGATTTGAGTATCTTCGGGCATATTTTTTTGGAGGAAAAAATGGAAAATTTTAAGTTTGTTCTCACATGTCTGGGTATCTTTGCGTGTATAGTATTTATAGCCACGCTGTTTGAAAAGTTTGTTTCAAAAGACAGAAAGCTTTTTTCGAGTACTCACTATATAAGCTATACAGGTATTTTTGCTGCAATGGCAGGAGTCCTTATGCTTATAGAGATACCTCTGTTCTTCGCACCCGGGTTTTATAAGCTTGATTTGAGCGAAATACCTGTACTTATCTGCACCTTCTATCTTGGCCCTGTGGCGGGAGTGGTGGCAGAGCTGCTTAAAGTGGTTATAAAGCTTCTGCTGAAGGGAACTACTACTGCTTTTGTAGGTGATTTTGCAAACTTCTTTGTGGGCTGTGCCATGGTTTTGCCTGCCAGCGTGATCTATCATGCAAAGCCGGGCAAAAAGAGTGCAGTGATCGGGCTTGTTGTCGGCTCTGCTGTTATGACAATTATAGGAAGCTTTTTCAATGCCTTCTATCTTCTGCCGAAATTCTCAGAGCTTTACGGTATGCCCATGGACGCAATTATAGGAATGGGAAGTCAGGTTAACAGCGCAATAAACAGTGTAAGTACACTTGTCCTTTTTGCGGTCGTTCCCTTCAACATCCTCAAAGGCGTTGTGGTGTCCGTGATTACAATGCTGCTGTACAAGCGAATTTCACCAATTCTGCATAAAAGTGACGAAAGACTACATAAAAGGACTGGTAATAAAGGCTAAAAGACAAAAAATATATGCTTGATATTTGCCGAAGGAAAAGGTAAAATATAGTCAGATATATAGCTTGAAAAAGCATTGAAAGGAGCGATGCCTGATGATTATAACCATCGGCAGACAGCATGGCAGTAACGGCCGTGACATTGCAAGAGCACTGGCGAAAGAGCTGGATTACATCTGCTATGACAAGGAAATTGTGGATCACGCAGCAGAAAATTCCTGCTTCAGCAAGGAAATTTTTGATTCAAACGATGAGAAACGTGTTTCACCTTACATTTTCCCCACTTCACACTATATGGGTATGTATGATATGGGAATACATGAGAATTTCAGACTCAGTATGCAGGTTGCTTCCGCCCAGTTTGATACTATAAGAAAACTTGCTGATGAGGGAAATTGCATTTTCGTTGGACGCTGCGCTGACTATATACTGAGAAACCGCAGCGATGTGCTGAAAGTGTTTATTATGGCTGAAGAGGACTTCCGCATTAAAACAATTATGAAGCGCAAGAATTTAAATGCAGACCAGGCGAAAAAGCTTATAAAAGAAGTTGATAAGGACAGATCCAGCTACTATAAGTATTATACTGACCAGAGCTGGGGCGATGCCCACAACTTTGATTTGTGCATTAACAGCGGCAAGCTGGGAGTTGGGGGTTCTGTTGAACTGATTAAATCCAGCATCCGAATTCTTGAGTAATACATATTTAATATTCTAAACTGAAAAGCCTCCGATGTGCTGCTGCATATCGGAGGCTTTACCGTATTACGGATGTAATTTTTATATATTAAACAATTACACTGAATTATAAAGCAGATTTTATGCTGTTCTTAGTTGAAGCTGTCAGAACTGCTTTTAAATAATTTTTCGATTTTTTCTCTGAGCGGCTGATTTCCAGGCAGAGAAAGTGAGGGGTCCTTTCTAAGCAGTGCATCGGCGGATGCCTGAGCCTTTTGGAGAAGCTGAGTGTCAGCACCTAAATCCGCAATATGGGTTTGGGGCAGACCATGCTGCCTTGCACCAAAGAAATCTCCGGGACCACGGAGACGCAGATCTTCTTCGGAAATTTTAAATCCGTCGTTGGTTTTGTGCATGATAGAAAGGCGGGCTTTAGTGTCCTCACTGTCAGAATTTGAAACCAGGACACAGTAGCTTTTGTGCGGCCCTCGCCCTACACGGCCACGGAGCTGGTGAAGCTGACTCAGGCCGAAGCGTTCTGCGTTTTCGACTATCATCAATGCGGCATTCGGAACATCAACACCTACCTCGATAACCGTGGTTGCAACCAAAATATCTATTTGACCTTTTGCAAATTCAGACATTATCTTTTCTTTGTCAGCAGCCTTCATTTTGCCGTGAACACAAGCGGTTTTTAAGTGGGGGAACAGAGCGGAAAGCTCTTTTGCGTGCTCCTGTGCGGATTTAAGCTTAACTGGCAGCTCCTCGTTTTCCTCGACCATTGGACAGACTACAAATACCTGTCTGCCTTCTCCTGTTAGCTTTAAGATGAAATTGTTCAGCCGCTGCCTGTAGCTTTCGTCTACCGCAAAAGTATCGATTTTCTGCCTGCCCGGCGGCAATTCATCTATAATTGATACATCCAGATCACCGTAAAGTATAAGAGCGAGAGTGCGTGGAATGGGAGTGGCAGACATGACAAGAACGTGAGGATTGCTGCCTTTACTGATGAGAGCGGCACGCTGGTTCACACCAAAGCGGTGCTGTTCGTCAGTTACAATCAGACCTAAGTTTTTATATTCTACATCGGCACTGAACAGAGCGTGAGTACCGATAATAAGGTCGTATTCGCCTTTGGCAAGACCTTCTTTTACAACCCGCTTTTCTTTTGCGGTCATAGAGCCGATTAAAAGACCGGTTTTGAGACCAAAAGGGGATAAAAAATTGTTTAAGGTTTCAAAGTGCTGCTGAGCTAAAATTTCGGTTGGCGCCATAAAGGCACTGGAATAGCCGTTTTTTCGGCAGAACCATATTAAGGCCGCCGCCACAAGCGTTTTGCCGCTGCCCACATCCCCCTGCAATAGCCTGCTCATTTCACGGCCGGAACACATATCATCCATAGCCTCGTTTATTGAACGGCGCTGAGCGGATGTGGGGGAGAAGGGAAGGGAATCGTAAAACCCGGTTATGTCCAACATGTGCATTTTGATTCCGGGAGTTTGAACTCTGGTTTTGCGGATACGGCTCAACGCACAGGAAATCACAAAGAGTTCTTCAAAAACAAGCCGTTTTCGTGCCAGCTCCAGAGCTTTGAAGTCTGCGGGAAAATGTATATTCTCGTAGGCATAGCGTAGCTGACAGAGTTTTTCTTCATTCAGCACATCCTGAGGAAGAACTTCGGGAACATAGTCAAGACAGTTGTCCAGAACCTGCCGCACACTGTTTGAAAGGTCAGTCTGGCTTATGCCTGCTGTCAAGGAATACAGCGGAAAAATTTTCCCTGTAAGCTTATGCTCTCCGAATTCACGCTCAAACACAGGGTTAATCATGGATTTTCTTGAACCACTGCACTCGATTTTCCCGTAAAATATATAATCCTCGCCCTTGTGAAGCTGATTTTTGGCATAAGGGCGGTTAAAAAATGTGATATCTATTACTCCGCTTTCGTCTGCCGCTCTGAGCTTTACAAGGCTTGTCCCACGCCTAACAGTTACAAGTGATGGGTCATTTGCCACAAAGGCACGGATGCAGACATTTTCGCCGTCGCTGCATATAGAGATAGGCTTATACTTACTCCTGTCCTCATATTTTCGTGGAAAATATGAGATAAGGTCATAGAGAGAAAAGACGCCAAGCTTATTTAGTGCCAGCGCCTTTTTCTCACCTATACCTTTTAAATATCTTACATCAGAATTTAAATCAAGCATTTTATTCAACAAAATTCAGAGTATAACTTTCGTTTGAAAGTGTGAATTTTTCCATCAGACCCTTTGTACAGACAATGCTGTTGTCTTTTTTCACAAGAATCATTTCAAATCCGCCGTTTTCACGCCAGTAGTTCAGAGCTTTGGTTTCACCCAGAACGAACATGGCAGTTGAAAGACAATCAGCCATAGTGCCGTCTTTACAAACAATGGTAGCCGAAAGAAGATTATTTTCAGTGGGATGACCTGTGGCAGGGTTAATGATATGGTGATATGTTTTGCCGTCGATACCTACAAAATTACGCTGATATGAACCGCTGGTGACAACGGCTGTTTCACCAAGGCTCAAAACACCAAGATGACTTGCGGGGTTGTTGGGGTCCTGAACGGCAATGTGCCAGTTCGAACCGTCAGGCTTCAGACCGAGAGTCTGAACATTTCCGCCAAGAGAAACTATACCGCTGGTAACACCGGCAAGCCGCATAGCATCAATTGCGTTTTCAGCAGCACATCCCTTTGCAACTGAACCGAAGCTTAGCTGCCCGCCTGCGGGAAGCGAAACGGCAAAAGAACCGGAAGCAGGGAAACTGGTAAGAATGAGTTTGTCGAAACACAGTTTCTGAAGCTCCACCTGAATTTCCTCTTCACTGGGAAGGTAAAATTTATCGTCAATAAATCCCCACAGCTTGGTTACGGGGTAAATTGATAAATCCAAAGCGCCGCCACTCTGCTTGTACACATACTGGGCGGTACTGAGCATTTTTGCAATCTGACCGGAGACGGCTATGTTTTGCCCTTCTGCGTTGTTAATGGCGTAAGTTGTGCTGGTTGAAATCTCCGGATCCAGCATGGCGTCAAGAGATGTGATGACCTGCTGGGCGGCGTTAAGACCCTTGTCGGCATTTTTGCCGTAAGCCGTAAGGGTCATAATTGTGTCCATTGCGAACACCTGCTTCTGACTCATCTTAGCCTCACCGCATCCGCTCATGCTTAAAAGCATGGAGAGACAAAGGACAAGCATTATAAACCGTGATACATTTCGGCCTGATTTTTTAAATAAGATTCTTGTGTGCTTCATAAAATTCTCTATAGTCCTTTAACATATATTTGAGAAGATTCGGTGTATCCAGATTGTACGGGCATCTGCTGCTGCACTTTCCGCAATTTACACAATCTTCTATTTTTTCCATTTTTTCACGCCACTGATCTGTCATATACTGCTGCCATGGAGAACGCCTTAGCAGCATATTCATACGGGCGCAGTTTCTTATTTCTATTCCCACTGTACACGGCATACAGTAACCGCAGCTGCGGCAGAATGAGCCTGCAAGCTCTTTCCTTTCCTTTGCAATGAAATTTTTCAGTTCATCGTCGAGCTGGGGTTCTTCTTCCGAAAGCTCCAGCCATTGTCGAAGCTCTTCAAGCTTTTGGATGCCCCAGATGGGAACAACATTATCGTAGCTGTTCATAAATGCGGCACAGGCACGGGCGTTTGTGAGCATACCTCCTGCAAGACCTTTCATTGCAATATAACCCATGTCAGCGTCTCTGCATTTTCCGGCAAGAGCAAGGTCACGGTTGCTCGAAATATAAGAGAACGGAAACTGAAGTGTCTCAAAATTACCGGATTCAATACAGGCTTCCGCAACATCGATACTGTGTGTGGTGAGCCCTATGTGGCCGATCCAGCCTCGCTTTTTTGCCTCAAGTGCGCCCGCAAAAGCGCCCTCAGGATCGTTTATATCCGGGAGCTTAGGAGCCTGGTGAAACTGAAAAAGGTCAATATAATCAGTTTTCATAGTACGCAGACTGTTTTCGATATGAGCCAGCACACCGGTCTTATCGCGGGCCTCGCTTTTGGTGGATATAATTATTTTATCACGAACATCGGAAAGGGCAAGCCCTATCTTTTTCTCACTGTCTGTATAACTGTTGGCGGTGTCAAAATAATTTATTCCGCCCTCGTATGCGGCCATGAGAAGCCTGACGGCGTAGTCATTATCGCATCGCTGAACCGGCAGACAGCCCATCGCCGTTTTACTGACCATAAGACCTGTTTTGCCAAGTCTTACCTTTTTCATATCAATTCCTCCATAGAACCTGTACCGGAAGCCTGTTTTCAAATAAATTAAAAACAGCTATTTACTTTAACCGGGTTCTCTGATATAATATCAAAGGTTTAGTTGATGTAGACATTATAACAAATTACATCTGCAATGTAAACCTTGTAATTGCATAGCTTTTTGCATATGTGCCCGTAGCTCAGCTGGATAGAGCGTTGGACTCCGACTCCAAAGGTCGCAAGTTCGAATCTTGTCGGGCATACCATTTCGGAGCAGGCGTTTTCGCCTGCTCCTGATTTTTGCGTTATTGCGAAATGGAAAATCACCCTGCTCCAATGAAGGAACAGGGTGATTATTTTTTAAGTCAAAGGTTTTACATGAAGATTTCCGCAGGGGATTATATCTTCATTGCAACATCCCAGGCACGCCAGATAACGGTACGCAGGTTGCCGATAGCAACACAGTCGCCGACTCTGTGAACGCCCTTTGCATCCTTGCCGCCCAGAGGAGTGGGAACAAAGCCAACGCCGTTAACGATATCGTCGCACTCAACGGTGAAGGTTTCGCCGGTCTTGTTGCTTCTGACGGTAACGGATTTGCCGTCATCAGCAATAGCAGCAACGGTATGCTCAAGGTAAACAGGTACCTTATGGTATTCCATGGCATCTCTCAGGAAGGAGGTGTTTGCAAGGCAGGTAGCCTGAGCAGCAATAAGGTCAGGAGCATACTCCACAATGATGGGGTGCTTGCCCTGAAGAATCAGGTCATAAGCAGCCTCGCAGGAGGACTGACCGCCGCCGATGAAGAGAACCTTGTCACCAACAGGCTTCTGCTCTTTGAGCAGCTGAGTGAAGGTGATGGTCTTGTCAAAGTTCTTGATGCCGGGCATTGTTCTGGGGACAGAACCGGTTGCGACGATGATAGCATCAAAGCCTTTGAGAGTGTCAAAATCGGTAATTTCGGAGTTGAGGTGAACCTCAATGCCGAGTTTCTCAACTTCTTTTATGTACCAGGCGATAAGATCCTTGTCGTTCTCTTTGAAGCTCATTGCGGAAGCAGTGAGGAACAGACCGCCAAGCTCACCGGTTTTTTCAAATATAACGGGATGATGTCCACGCTGAGTAAGCACGATAGCAGACTCCATACCGCCGATACCGCCGCCGATGACAGCGACTTTCTTGGGCTTTCTGGTGGGAACTATCTTGTACTTATTGTGCTGCATTGTGGTGGGGTTCAGGGCGCAGCGGGCAAGATGCAGAGAGTCATCCAGAGTCTGCAGGTTAGGCGTGCCTTTGAACTTGGACATATTGAAGCAGCCGTTGTGGCAGCGGATGCAGGGCTTGATCTCGTCCTGACGGCCTTCCATGATCTTGTGGACCCACTCATGGTCAACAAGGTTCTGGCGTGCAATTGCGACACCGTCAAGCTTGCCCTCGGCTATTGCCTGAGCGCCTGCAACGGGATCCATACGGCCTGCACACACAACAGGCTTATCTGTAAACTGCTTAATATGCTCAACATACTTGAGGTTGCAGTTATCAGGCATATACTGTGGGGGATGAGCCCAGTACCATGCGTCATAGGTACCGTTATCGCAGTTGAACATATCGTATCCGGCATCGGAGAGATACTTGACTGCTCTTTCAGACTCTTCCATGTCACGACCGAACTCTTCAAAGTCCTCTTCGTAAGGCAGAGCACCCTTGCCCCAGCCCTTGGTCTTGGAAACGACGGAGTAGCGAAGGGAGACAGGGAAGTCCTTACCGGCCATGCGCTTGATGCACTGGACGATCTCAACGGGGAAGCGGTATCTGTTCTCGAAAGAGCCGCCGTACTGGTCGGTACGGAAGTTCCAGTTCTTCATTGTGAACTGGTCAAGCAGATAACCTTCGTGTACTGCGTGGATTTCAACGCCGTCTACGCCGGCCTCTCTCAGTCTCTTTGCGGTAAGACCGAAAGCTTCAACCATTTCCTTGATCTGGCTTACAGTCAGCTCGTGGGAAATAATATTCTCATCCCAGCGGTTAGGAGTGGGAGAGCAGGAAGCGCAAGCCAGCTGAACGTCCACAACGGGGCTTAAAAGCTTATTGAGGAAGTTGTTTTCGTGAACTTTACTCATCCAGCCGTTTATAGCCATGGAACGACCCATACCGGCGGCAAGCTGAATGAAAAGTTTAGAACCGGTCTTGTGGAACTCGACCATGTATTCCTTCAGGTCCTTAAACAGCTTATCATTCTGATAAAGCCAGTGTCTGCCGGGAATACCCATCTGGTCACGAACACACTGCATACCGGGAAGGATAAGACCAACGCCGTCCTGCGCTCTGTTGAGAAGGAAATAAGCGGCCTCTTTATCAAGGTGGTTAGGCTCCATCCAGCCAAACAGTGAAGTACCTCCCATTGAGCACTGAACAATGCGGTTTTTGATTTCCACATTGCCGATCTTCCACGGAGTAAATAAAGCGGAATACTTTTCGTCCATGTAAAACATCCTTTCTGTTTTTCATAAATTAACGCCGATGAAGCATAAAGCTCACAACACATCGCACGTCACTTCACAAATTCGTTTTTTGCACTAATGCCGCAGCAGACAAACTCAGTCTAAATTACAACATCCGTACAAGCTGTTACAAGTATAACACATTATTTTTAAAGACGCAATTATATTATTGCAAGTGTCAGTCATATTTGATATACAAATTAAGGCCCTGTGTAAGGACAATTAGAAAAAATGTCAGCAAAACTGACATTTTACTGAAATTGCCTAAAAATCCCTATTGCCAAAAACTCAAAAATAATACTTTAAAAATAAATATTAACTTAAAATATTCGTAAAAAACGGGTATCTGAACAAGGAAACGCTTAATTTTTGATATGGCTTGTCAGCAAATAAAAGGTAGATATAAAGGTGACAATAATTAAAATATTTTGAATTTTACCGTAAACCCACATTGTACCTTCAGTCGGTGGATGTCCACTTGGAGTCTGCGACAATGATCTGTTTCGGGGGGGCGAGGCAATAAACTTCCCTACAACTATGATATGATAAAACGGAGCGGGATAGAACAGGCAGGAGAGTATAATAGTACAGCTAACGGTTCAATATGATCAAAAACTCTGCAAGTTATCTGAGCCGTATGAAAAAGCAGTCTCTCTTAAAGGGAGACTGCTTTTGGTGTTTAGAATTGATCAATTTGCGGTGAACACGGAAATATCTTCGTCGAGGCTGAAGGGCTCATCTTCTCCACGAATGACGGCTTCCCTGAACTCAGCGTGAATGTTGAGCTGCGGAAGATCCTCTCGTCCGGTGGCAAAAGACTGACCATTATCTTTTCCCTTGGCATTCACATTCCATCCGTTATCAGGATTTATTTTTTCCGCAAAGGGATTTTATTTTTTCATTTCGCCTGTAAGCATCTGAGGAAATCCGAAAGACGGATCATCCTTGTCCGTTACCATTCCGTCAACAGGTGAAGGTACGATTTTCTGAGTTTGTGCGGCAAAGGCAGACAGTGTAAAACAGCTTGCCGCAAATACGCAAACAACTGCGGTGGTAACTAATTTTTTAGACTTGCTTCCATTCAACATAACAGAAATTCTCACTTTCATTTTTTGTTTGCCGAGGAAAAAGAGATTCCTGCGGCAGATTTGAAGTTTGGATGCAGCTGTACATACGAAATTAAAAGCAATCCGTTGCGCTTCCTGTGGTCATGCTCAAGATTTCTGACTACTTCCTCATCACATGAAGTTTCGGCAAAGAAATCAAAGTCTCTGCACAGCATCCAAACAAGGGGATTGAGCCGGTGGATACACTGCAATACCACAGCCGGAAGCTTTCACCACAGATCACGGCGCTTAAAGTGCACCAGTTCATGCTTTAGAATCAAAGCGGCATCGGGCGGCGAAAGCCGGTCAGAGGGCAGGACGATAAGGGGCCTCAAAAAACCAACCATCATGGGTCCTTGAATATCCGGCAGTACTTTTATAACCGGTAAGTGCCGAATCCCTTGCTCTCTTGCAATTTGTTCAGCCAGCTGCTGCAAACGGACGGAAACATTTTGATTGCCCATTGGGGCAAGGCTGCGCCGAAATCGACAAAATACAATGAGATACCACAACGAAAGAAAAATTACCCCCAATGACCAGAAAAGAAGAATTGTTTTCTGAATGCTGCGGCTTGGAAAAAGATGCCTGTCAAAATGGCTGCCAATACTTAAACGGCCGTCTTTGTATGTACCCTCTTCCCTCACGCTGTGAAGTGATAAGTCCTTTTTGAGTCAGGCGGGCAAGAAAGGTCGCCAAAGTAGAGGCTTTCCATTCTTTACCTCGATTTTGGGCAAAATAAGATGACAGCTGTGCTGCGGACATAGGAGCTTCTGCTTACTACAAAACCTCCATAATTTCGTATTCAGTTTCAGATAGTTTTCCGGATCGATCCATTATTTTTCCTCCTTGTCACGGATGCGTCTATCAGTGACAAGCCTATTCTACTACATGATTGTAGAAATATAAATGGTTCTACACTTGTGCAGTAGGATTTTTTTGAAAAATATTTACAGAACATATTGACAACTTTAGTTGTCAATGCTATTGTGAATTTGACAATGAAAGTTGTCACTTTGCAAAGTTTAGTTTACATTAAGGAGGTCGTCATGCCGCTAAATAACAATTTGAAAGAGCATAGGGCAAGACTTGGGTTGAATCAGCAACAGTTGGGTGCTCTTGCCGGTGTATCAAGACAGACTATAAGTCAGATAGAACGCGGTGATTACTCACCGTCTGTAACCTTGGCACTCAAGCTTTCCAAAATCTGCGGCGTTACCGTGGAAGAAATTTTCAGCTTTACGGAGGATGAATAAAATGGATAACAACAAGGAAAAAATTAAAAAGGACAACAAGAAGGCAATTCCGAAATTTTTACTTATACTTCTTGTCTGTGCAGTTATAGGCGGTGTGTTCGGTTACAGTTCCGTTGCCTTGAGCGTGAGTAACTGGAGAGATGTATTTTCCAATTCTGTGTATGAATTTCTGCGGATAATTACTCCGTATATATCCATAATAAGCTTTACGGTGCTTGTTCTTCCCGCATATATTATTTATAGGAAGGCTTTGAAGCTTGCCGACGGTTGGGACGGTGAAGAAGAGGATATTCCTGAAAGCATCGACAAAAAGCTTAATCTTGTAATTCTTTTTATAAGTATTGCAACACTTGTGGGCTTTTTCGGCATTAGCTGTATAATGATAGTAAACTGCGGAGCGGGCGGTTCCGTGCTTGCATTTATCAGCTTTATAGTTGTAGAACTGCTGATTGCTGTGATTCAGCAGAAAGCTATTGACCTTACACGCCGTATGAACCCGGAAAAACAGGGAAGTGTCTACGACACGAAGTTTGAAAAGAAGTGGTATGAAAGCTGCGACGAAGCCGAGAAGAGAAATATAGGTGAGGCTGCTTATTATTCCTTCCGTATTACCACAAAAAGCTGCATTGTTCTCTGGTGTGTAGCAATGTTTGCACATATTGCGTTTAATACAGGTGTTTTCCCCATTGTTCTGGTGCTGCTTATTGCAGGAATTTCACAGATCAGCTATATGGTTAAAGCTATGAAGCTGCAACAGAGCAAATAAGAAATATTTTGTATATATAATGTAGACATGCTCACAAAATAGTGTTAACATAGTAAAGTTAAGGAAATTTTAGAAAGACGTGATATTGTGAACAACGACAGAGAATTTCTCGGTACTGAGCCGGTAGGCAAGCTCCTTTTTAAGCTGGCGATACCTACGGTTGCGGCCCAGATAGTGAACATGCTCTACAACATTGTGGACAGAATTTATATAGGCCATATGCCCGGCAACGGTGACCTTGCGCTTACAGGTGTGGGCGTGTGCCTGCCTATTATAATGATCGTTTCCGCTTTTGCAGCCCTTGCCAGTGCAGGAGGTGCTCCGAGAGCTTCCATATACATGGGGCAGGGAGATAATGAATCGGCAGAAAAAACTTTGGGCTCATGCCTTGCTTTGCAGGTGGTGGTATCTGCGGTTTTGACTGGGGTACTGCTTATTTTCGGCAAAAGTCTGCTTATGTCCTTCGGAGCAAGCTCGGAAACTATCGGATATGCCGCCGCATACCTGAATATTTATGCAATAGGAACTATATTTGTTCAGATAACACTGGGTATGAATGCTTTTATCACTGCTCAGGGCTTTACAAAAACAAGTATGCTTACGGTTTTGCTGGGCGCAATACTTAACATTGTGTTAGACCCGATTTTCATTTTTGCGTTTAAGATGGGCGTCCGTGGTGCGGCATTGGCTACCGTTATTTCTCAGGGAATGTCCTGCGTTTGGGTGCTGGTGTTCCTCTCAGGCAAAAAAACAAGCCTGAAACTGAAAAAAGAAAATATGGTCCTGCGGAAAAAAATCATTATGCCGTGCATAGCTCTGGGTCTGGCACCTTTTATAATGCAGTCCAGCGAGAGCGTAATTTCAGTCTGCTTTAACTCTTCTCTTCAGCGTTACGGCGGGGATCTGGCGGTTGGAGCAATGACCATTTTGACAAGCGTTACCCAGTTTGCTGCTTTGCCCGTACAGGGAGTTGCACAGGGCGCACAGCCTATTTCCAGCTATAACTACGGAGCCGGAAACAAGGATAGAGTTAAAAAGACCTTCTTTATCCTGCTTGCCGTAAGCCTTTCGTACACGCTCATTCTGTGGGGACTTGTAATGGCGTTCCCTCAGATGTTTGTGCTGATGTTCAACGATAATCCTGCGCTGGTGTCGTTTGCGTCTGCTGCCCTGAGAATATACTATTTCGGAATGGGCATATTCGGAATTCAGATGGCCTGTCAGATGACATTTATTTCTCTCGGAAATGCAAAAGCTTCTATTATAGTTGCCGTAGTAAGAAAATTTGTGCTTCTTCTTCCTCTTATCTATATTATGCCTGCCCTGATGCAGGATAAGACAAGAGCGGTCTATACTGCCGAACCCATTGCGGATGTTCTGGCGGTCTGCTTTACGGCGGTTCTCTTTATATTTGAATTCAGAAAGGCACTGAGAGGCATGGATAAGCCCTCTTCAAAGGTGGAAGCATGAGTACGGCGGGGAATGAAACAGAAGCTCCGCTGCTTGAGTGTGAAAAACGCTGGGTCTTTCTGATTTTGATGGCAGTAGGCGGTTATCTGGGCGCATTCACATTTACCATGAGAGGCGGCGTTTTCTGCAACGCCCAGACCGCAAATATGGTTTTGCTGTCTATTGCCATAGGCAGCGGGATGTGGAGCAAGGCCCTTTACTATCTTATACCGATAAGTGCATATTTAGGGGGAACAATTATTTCCGAACTGCTCCCGTCACCCCTTAAACGCTTTCACTTTCTCCGCTGGGATACCCTGCTTGTAGGTCTGGAGGCAATTGTTGTAATTATACTTGGCTTTATTCCGGACAGCTGGCCGTATCAGATAACCCATGTGACGGTGAACTTTATCTGCTCCATGCAGTATAATACTTTCCGTCAGGCAGAACATATACCGATGGCGACTACATTTTGCACAAACCATATAAGACAAATAGGAATTTACTTTTCAAAGTGGATAAAGCACAGGGAGATTCGCTCTCACAAACTCCGTTTTCTTAACCATATTTATATGCTGTTAAGCTTCGTGGCAGGGGCGGTTGTATCTACCATGCTGTGTCATCTTGTGGGTACAAAAGCCGTATGGGGTGCAGCTGTGCTGCTGCTTATCCTTTTCGTTGATTTGTGCAGGGCAGACCTTACAAAAGAAAAAGATTTAATGGACTTGAAACCCTCGGGTCACTAAGCGGAAATAAGAATAAAACAGACAGCATCTGAGTAAATCCTTTAGATGCTGTCTGTTTTTTGTTATATTAAAATGCTGAAAATCAGTGGAAAATGGCTGAGATACAGGTTAAAAATACTCTTTATTTACTCTTTTGCCTGCAAGTTTTAATTCAGCCTGTAGATTTTTTATAGCCTCAAGCTTCGATTCAAAGCTTATGCCAATATCTTTGTGAGCCGCATTTGCCGCAGTTCCGAAGAAAATGTTGACATTTGTACTTTCAAGGAAAAGCTTCTTATATAAAAGCTCTTCAGGGCTATCACCCAACTCCAGAATCAGATCGGGTTTATTTTTTAGCCTGTCCCTCAAATCAAGTGCCGCCTTGAGAGTAATTATTCCTTCTGTAAGCAGGTCGATTCCGTCCAGCTTTGCCATGTCGGGCACCTGCTCGCTTCCCGATCCCTCCACAAGCTCAATGGGCTTACACAGATACCTTGAAACCATACTGCCCGTGCTGCCTCCGCAGACGATATGCTGCCCTTTTTTTGCAAAAAACTGCTTTAACATCTTCTCGTCGTCTTTTGGATTTTCGGGAGGACCCATCATAAGATTGACAGTGCTGCGACAACAAAAACGCATTACAGCTATTGTGCGGTCATCATCCAAAGCGCCGTTTGAAAGACGGGAACACTCTTTATCCAGAACAGCAGCCATGACGGCGGCGCTGCTTCCCACAGGGGAATTATCAGCAAGAAACTGTCCCGCTTCAGCGGCAGACCAGCCGTCGTCATTGGTGCGGCCTATGCCGGAGTGAGTCACCCCGTCGCTCATCAACACAAGTACATCGTCCGGCATTATCTCTATCTGCCGCTGATGGATTTCTTTTTCACCTACAAAGCGGACGTTGCAGCCGGTTTTTAATATTTTCCCGTTACGAATCAGAACAGCAGAGGGGTTGTCATATTCCACAAGAAAAAGCCGGTCTCCGCTGATCTGCATTGCGGTAAAGGTGGCATAGGCCATGTGCCGCTCACGGCATACGGGCAGAGTGGCTGCAATAGTGTCCACACATTCGGAAAGGGGGATTCCGTGTTCAAGCAGTCTGCCCAATATAGTGCAGGTTAAAGTGGCAAGAATGTTGGCTTTTACACCGCTTCCCATACCGTCGGACAGGACAAACACCGGTTCGCTGTCAGTGCCGAACATTTTGGAAAAATCACCGCACAGGGTTTCGCCGTCGTGATTTCGGGATATTAAAGCGCTGTCTAAAAACAATTCTTCTCTCATTGCTTATCTATCCTCGTTATCCATCATGACCGTGTTTTTAAGGTCGCTTATGGCAATCTTGGTTTCGGCAGCGGTTTCGCCTAAAAGCGAAGCTATCTCGTGTACCATGCGAAGCTGATCGTCTATGATTTTGTCGGCAAGCATGGCGGCGTGCTGTTTCTTTTGCATAGCCTTTCGCTTTGAAAGCTTTTCCTCCGTAACATCCTGCAATACACAAATTATAAGCTCAGATTTTTTGTCGGGGCTTATGGTTGCGTTCAAATATACATCATAGTCTGGCAAATAGGTGTTGAATTTCATGTATTCTTCGCCGGAGGCCAGCGCCTCGATAAAGGCGTTTTCGTCCAGAATACTGCGCACCGGCTCGCCGATAAGGTTTTGCGGCTCCATGCCGAAGATTGCACAGGCAGCAGGATTTATCTGCTTTATTTTAAGAGACATATCCACGCTTAAAACTGCACTTGGCATACTGTCTATAACCTTGGACGCATAGCTTTCGGACTTTTTCCGAATGTATGGCAGACACATTGATTTTTCGGCCTTGCCCTGCAAAACCGCTTCCGCCTTTTCACGACAGGTAGAGTATCCGCACATACCGCAGTTTAGCTCATCCTCCGGAGAGTGCTTGCCCATTTGCCGCAGTACCGCCTCTATCTGGTCTTCACCGGGACTCAGATGAATGATCCTGCGGGATTTGTACTGAGTGGATATATCGGGGGAGTCCGTAATGTTAAAATCCGTGCCGTATTCAGAGGTTCCGGCGGAGGCTTTGATTTTAAGCTCGCTAAGGGCGCAGCCGCTTTTGCTTCGCTGAAAGGAGGGGCCGCCTATACAGCCGCCGGAGCAGAAGTTCATTTCTACAAAGCAGTTTTCCAGTCTTCCGGCTATAATATCGTCAATCGTCTGAGCCACATTTTCAAAGCCGTCTACAGACAGGTAATTGACCTGCGGATTTTTTTTCATAGTGCTTAAAACACCGCCCTTTGCAGGAAAAAGGCGGCATAATTTGGGTCCGTTGCCGCCGTCTGCAAAGCCTTCCGAAAAGTCTATCCCATCAGCTTTGAGCCACTGTTCCACTTCCTCGAAAAGAAGGACCTTTTTTACATAAGTTCCGGACTCCGCCGCCTCACCCTTTTTTGCCAGACATGGGCCTATAAATACTAATTCTGCATCAGGGTAACGGCTTTTAAGCAGTTTTCCGTGAGCCTGCATGGGGGTGAGAACAGGGGTAAGGTATTCCAATGCCTTGGGTTTATATTTCATTATATATGAATTGACGGAGGGACAGCATGAGGAAATCCATGTGCCTCCGCTTTCGCAGAGATGTTCAAATTCAGATTTTACAAGGAATGCGCCTTCAGCGGTTTCAAAGGCATCCGAAAAACCAAGCTTTATCAAAATCCTTCGGAAGCTTTCAAAGTCCATATTAAAATAAGCAGCAAAGCTCGGAGCTACAGTTGCAATAAGCTTTTTGCCCTGCGCTATCATCTCCTGAACTTCCGGCACATCGCTTATATCCTCTTTTGCGTGCTGCGGACAGACAATGGTGCAGGTACCGCAGAGTATACATTCGCTTTCTATTATAGAGGCGGCATGATCCTTAACCCTGATAGACTTAACAGGGCAGTAACGCACACATTTGTAGCAATCTTTGCAGTTAACTTTTTTAAATTGCAGTATACTCATAAGACATTCCCCGTAAAATGTAATAAAAAGTTTCTCAATAGACACTGCGGCTGCAAAGGACCATGTCCCCGCAGCCGCAATTTTCAGTTAAAGCTGTTCCAGAATATACTGTCTGAAAAGCTCGTCGGTATTGCCCTCTCCGATGCCCGTAATAATCGCATCATCAACGGCAACGCTCACACCGTCCTCACACCGTCCCAGACAAAATGCACTGCATACAGTTACCTTGTCTGCAAGACCGTTTTCCTCCACCAGCTCTTTAAGCCGCTTCATTACCTTGTAGCTTCCACGCTGATGACATGAACTTCCGATGCAAACCTGTACCTTCATTTTTACTGCTCCTCTCCAAAGCCGTCCAGAACAGAAATGGCACTTTTAATACTCTGCTCCACGGCAGTTTTTCCGTACTTTGTGACCTCCATTGCGTCTTTGGGATTGTGGTTAATGCAGCCGGGACCGCCGATACAGCCGCCGGTGCAGCACATACCTTCAATAAAATTATTCTGAAGCTTGCCGACTTTTTTCATAAACAGTGCTTTGTCACACTCGGCAAGACCGTTGCATACGATAGGATCTGCTTTGAACTGGTCTTCAGGAATTCCGTGCTCCTTCAGCGCTTCCGCAACGGCCTCAACAAGGCCTCCGCTTCTTGCAAATATTCTGCCGAAGTAGCTTGCGTTGTCAAGAGGAGTGGCAGGAAGTCTGGAAATATCAATACCTTTGGCGTCAAACAGTGCCTGAAGCTCCTCAAAGGTAAGGACTGCGTCCACATGCTCCGCTCTTCTCTGCTGCTCGTCTTTCTTAGCTATGCATGGGCCTATAAACACCACCTTGCATCCAGGATCCATCTGCTGCAGCACTTTGCCCATCTGAGCCATAGGGCTGGGATTGGAGCTTATATCAGGAACAATGGTGGGATAATTCTTGTGTATGTAATTATAGAAAGCAGGGCAGCAGGAAGAAGTAAGGAAGCCTTTTTCAACCAGCTCCATAGCCTCCATATATGCCACCATATCTGCACCCCACGCAGCCTCTATAACGGAGTGGAAGCCCAGCTCCTTGATGCCGGTTACGGCTTTTTCCGTGCTCATGCCCGGAACCGTGTCATACTGGCTGGCAATAGAGGGGGCAACAACGGCGTAAACGTGGTATTTGGTGTTGTTTTCGCTTTCCTTGAGCATACGGATTACGGTGGTAATAAAGCTCTTATCCATAATTGCTCCGAAAGGACACTGATATACACACTGTCCGCAGCTAATGCACTTGTTCTCGCTTATGACAGCTTTAAAGGTTTTGGGGTCTGTGCTGAGGGCATTGGCTTTGCAGGCGTTTATGCAGGGACGGGTTCTCTTTATTATTGCGCTGTAGGAGCAGGCATCACGGCATTTACCGCAATTTATGCAGAGACCTTTATCTATATGAGCTTTTCTGTCCGGACCGAAGGTGATAGCGTCTCTGGGACAGACATTTATGCACCTGTGTGCGATGCATCCACGGCAGTTATTCGTAACCACCATGCCGTCAACGGGACATTCGTCGCAGGCAATAGGAAGAACCTGAACCACGGCGGTTTTTTGAGGGTCTCCTCCCATTGCAAGCTTAACTCTTTCGTCAAGGATAGCTCTTTCCTTATAGATACAACAGCGCATGGTAGGTTCTGAACCGTCAGGAATTATTTCTTTACTTATTCCCATTACGCTTACCGGATCCAGCTTCTCTTCAAAAGCGTGTCTGGCAACAGCAGACAAAACTTTATTCTTCAGCAGCTGAACATCTGTATCAAACATGTTGTGCATAGAAAAGACTCCTTTAACTCCGTATTGTTAAAATTTTGATTTTCAGGAACAGAACTTTATTGCTTTCAACTGTTCCTATAAGGAGCATATCATGTATTGTCACTTTTATCAATAATATTTTCAAAACAACGCATTTTTTCGTTACTATATCCAAAAAATACCTGTGCAGCATAGTTTTTCCCAAAGCTGAGGTGGTTATTTTAATGAAAGGACAGACTTAGTGAAAAACAAAAAATCAGACTTTTGCATCATTGTGTATAAGAAAACAGTACCAATAGCTTCTAAATATATTCTACACCAACTGATTTATTTTTCAAGCTGAGTGAAAATAATAACACTTAAATTTAATATATATAGATTTCGACCATTGCATTATAATTTGGTTTTTGAATATATAATCGAATGAAATGTGCCTAAAAGTGTCCGTAAATAAGTAAAATACAGCTTTAGGTTACGGAAAAATGTTTTAAATTTATTAAAATTTCTGATGATGTGCTTTATTTTTAACATATTATAATAGACAAAATCAGTGAAACCGTGGTATAATCATCAAAAAATATAAAGAGGTGTTACTATGCTTAATGAAAAAGTTGCTGCACTCATAAACGATCAGGTAAACAAGGAACTGTACTCTTCCTACTTGTATCTGGATTTCTCCCTGTATTATGAGGAAGAAGGTCTTGACGGCTTTGCAAACTGGTACAAGGTGCAGGCTCAGGAGGAGCGTGACCATGCAATGCTTATGCTGCGTTTCCTCCAGAACAACGGAGTGAAGCCTGTTCTTGAGGCTGTGGCAAAACCTGACAAAGAGCTGAACGACAAGCTCACTGTTCTTGAGTATGGTTTGGAGCATGAGAGATATGTTACAAGCCTTGTAAATAATATTTACGATGCCGCATACACTGCAAGAGATTTCCGTACCATGCAGTTCCTTGACTGGTTTGTTAAGGAGCAGGGAGAGGAAGAGAAAAATGCAGAGGACTTAATAAAGAAGCTCCGTCTTTTTGGGGACGATGCAAAGGGGCTGTATATGCTCAATGCAGAGCTTGCTGCAAGAGCTTACAATCCTCCGTCTCTTGTCCTTGACTGATTTATACATAATGGCGCAAAAAAGCCGGTTTCCTTTTGGGAAACCGGCTTTTATTAAAGATAGGATCGCATATCAATCACAAGCTTTTGCTCAAGCTCACAAAGTCTTTTAGTGATGTCCTTTGAGCGTTCATCTGCGGCTTTATATTTGTTCAGATATGAATTCAGATTTTTTATGCCCATATTGCAGCCGTCTGTCAGCAGATCGGCGATACCTTTGTCTGAGCTGTCCATGGCCAGAGACATATTGGTTTTCAGCTTTGACATACCTTTCAGCATTGGACCCGGCTCGGAATCCTCCTGACCGTATTCATCCAAAAGTCCGCTGAGTTCCTTTCCAAGCTTTATATGAGCACTTCTGCAATTATTTAGTGCAGCTTTAAATTCATCTGCACATACATTATCGTAGACCTGATCAATGGCAGAAACACCCATTTTAATGCCAAAACCGCATTGGCGCATAAGTCTCACAGTGTCTTGTTCTATCATAAATATTCCTCCGTTTTATGGTATATATTTAAGTATACCCATATTGTTGACAGAACATAAAAAATAAAAACAGAGAGGCCGAGGAGAACGGCCTCTCTGTCAAAAAAGTGAAAAAGGAGAAAAAATGAAAAAGACTTAAACTCTTGCTTTGACTATATAATACCCATAAGATGTTTCAAATTAAACACTTGAATTGTTTCATAAATGTAAAATGTTGAATAAATGAGTTGAAATAGACGGCAGTTTAATGTATAAATTACCTAAATTAACCAGAACATTTGTGTGTGAGATATTTGAATATTTAAAAGTGGGCTTATGCCAATAAAATTGATTGAAGAAACAGAGCTTATATACTATAATATACAAATATGTAAACAGGGTCTCACACATAAAATGAATGTGATGAGTCCATCTCTAAAGAGAGAGGATACCAAAAAAATAAAGGAGAAAACTTATGGGACTTATTAAAGCTGCCGTTTCTGCCGTAGGCGGTGTTTTCAGCGATCAGTGGCTGGAGTTTTTCAGCTGCGATGCTATGGATGCGGATACACTTGTGGTAAAAGGCACAAAGACAACTTCAAGGCGCTCTTCCAACCGTAAAGGCAACGACAATGTTATTTCCGACGGTTCAGGTATTGCTGTTGCGGACGGTCAGTGTATGCTGATCGTTGAGCAGGGTCAGGTTATAGAGTTCTGCGCCGAACCGGGACAGTACACTTATAACAGCTCTACAGAACCCAGCATATTCACAGGCGATCTGGGAGACAGCATAGAACTTACCCTCAGAAATATAGGCAGACGCTTTACTCACGGCGGGGATGCGGGGCACGACCAGCGTGTATACTATATAAATACAAAGGAAATAATGGACAATAAATTCGGCACTGCAAATCCCTTTATGTTCAGGGTTGTAGACAGCCGTATAGGTCTTGACAAGGATGTTTCCATACGCTGCAACGGTATATATTCATATAAAATTACAAACCCTGTAATTTTTTACACGGAAGTGTGCGGTAATGTAAGCGACAGATTTGAAAGAAGCGAGATAGACAACCAGTTAAAGACAGAGTTTATCTCGGCTCTTCAGCCTGCATTTGCAAGGCTTTCCGCCCTTGAACTCAGACCCAGCCAGATTCCTGCCCATGCTTTTGACCTTGAGCAGGCCATGAATGAAACTCTTACCACAAAATGGAAAGAGAGACGGGGAATTTCCGTTGTGTCCGTTGCGCTCAATCCCATCACCCTTAAAGATGAGGATATGAAGAAAATTCAGCAGTTCCAGGACAGCGCAGTTCTTCGAGACCCCTCTATGGCGGCGGCTACTCTGGTAGGCGCTCAGGCGGACGCTATGAAAGCTGCGGCATCAAACAAAAACGGGGCTGCAATGGGCTTTATGGGAATGAATATGGCGGCTCAGTCAGGCGGATTTAACGCTCAGAACCTTTACCAGATGGGCCAGCAGCAGGCGGCAGCACAGCAGGCAGTGCAGCAGAATCCTGCAAGCGGCGGATGGCGCTGCTCATGCGGCACCGAAAACACAGGGAATTTCTGTATGCAGTGCGGCAGCCCCAAACCTCAGCAGGAGGGCTGGACCTGCTCATGCGGCGCTCATAATACAGGCAATTTCTGCACCAACTGCGGAAAGAAGAAATCCGAGGCTGTACCTCATGCCTGCGGCAACTGCGGCTGGAAGCCGGAAAGCGGCGAGAACCTGCCTAAATTCTGCCCTCAGTGCGGCAAACCTTTTAACTGATCATTTTCCCCCACAAAGATTAAACTCTTTGCGGGGGAGTTTTATCGTTTGAAATTTAAAGAAAACTAAATTAATAATAGTTTTGACTGACAGGAAGGAAACAGTATGGCCAATATTATAGAGATCCATAGCCTTGAGCAGCCGGAAGTGGAAGTATATACCCGCCTGACTGAGGCACAGCTTCGCAGCAGACAGAAACCGGAAAACAGTGTTTTCATTGCAGAGAGCGAAAAAGTAATTGAATGTGCGCTGAAGGGCGGCTGTCGGCCTGTTTCATTTCTGATGGAAAGAAAACATATAGAGGGGAAGGCAAAAGAACTGCTTTCGCATTGTGCCGATGTGCCGGTATATACCGCAGACAGGGAAGTTCTGGAAAAACTGACGGGTTTTGCGCTTACACGGGGAATTCTGTGTGCAATGGGACGGCCTGCTCTTCCGGAGCCTGAGAAAATCTGCACAGGTGCAAACCGTGTTGCCGTTCTTGAAAATATTGTAGATCCCACCAATGTGGGGGCTATTTTCCGCTCTGCGGCGGCTCTGCACATGGATGCGGTGCTGCTAAGTCCCAGCTGCTGCGACCCACTGCACAGAAGAGCAGCCCGTGTAAGTATGGGAACGGTGTTCCAAATTCCGTGGACCCGCATAGGGGACAGGGCGGAGCAATGGCCGAAGCAGGGACTGGAGCGACTGAGGAATATGGGTTTTAAAACCGCTGCACTGGCTCTTACGGATAATTCGGTTTCGATTGATGACCCAGAGCTTATGGCGGAGGAAAAGCTTGCCGTAATTTTGGGAACGGAGGGAGACGGACTTTCCGCAAAAACCATTGCCGATTGCGATTATACCGTGAAAATTCCAATGTCTCACGGAGTTGATTCGCTGAATGTGGCCGCTGCAAGTGCGGTTGCTTTCTGGCAGCTCAGACGGTAAATAATATAAATATTTTTAAAGTCCGTGTTTATATGACACGGGCTTTTTTGTGGAAAATTGCTGCGTAGGCATAAAAATTTATAAAATACTACTCCGGTAGTATTGACATGGCTATAAGACTGTGGTAGTATAACGCCGACGATACTACTACAGTCTTATTTTAGCGGGAGGATTTCCAAATGGATGTTAAACTGTTTGATTCTGAGCTTAAAGTTATGGAGGTTTTATGGCAGGAGGGCGATAAACCTGCAAAGTATATTGCAAAAATACTTACGGGTGAATTGGGGTGGAATGTAAACACCACATATACAATAATTAAGCGCTGTGTGAAAAAAGGTGCCATTGAACGTACAGAGCCCAATTTTATGTGCCATGCGCTGATTCCCAAGGAAGATGTGCAGGAGGCGGAAACTGACGAGCTGATAAACAAGCTTTACAACGGTTCGGCAGATAAATTGTTTGCCTCACTTTTGGGCAGAAAGAGACTTTCCCCAGAACAAATTGAAAAACTTAAACAGATTATCGACGAGCTGGAATGAGAGGTGACTATGACACTGCTGCAAATGAGCATAGCAGGGGCTGTTCTGACTTTGACGGTAAGCCTCATTCGTGCCTTGACTATCAATAAACTATCTAAAAAAACTTTTATGGTTCTTTGGTGGGTAGTGGCGGCACGGCTTCTGATTCCTTTTTCTTTTTCGTCTCCGCTCAGTATATATACGCTTTTGGAGAAGGGAAGGGAACTGCCGAAAGTACAGGAGACATTTAACCGTGATTATGTGCTGACGGAAAATATTCACACTGTATACAGGGGGACGGAAGCGGCCCAAGCCTCCCGGAATTTAGGGGCGGTTTGGGTGGCAGGAATGCTTATTGCGGGTATTTTTCTCCTTGTGAGCTATCTTAAATCCTATAAAGAATTTCAAAGTTCGTTACCCATAGAAAATTCTTTTGTTACAGACTGGCTCAATTCCCATCCCCTGAAACGCAGCATTTCTATCAGGCAGTCAGACCGTATTGCAGCGCCTCTTACCTATGGAATACTTCATCCGGTTATCCTGCTGCCTAAAAAAACAGATTGGGAAAACGAAAAACAACTGGAGTTTATTCTGGAGCATGAATATATTCATATAAAGCGTTTCGATGTGGGGGCAAAGCTGATTTTTGCGATTTCCTTATGCGTACACTGGTTCAATCCGGCAGTGTGGATCATGTATATTCTTGCAAACAGGGATATTGAAATAGCCTGCGATGAAGCGGTACTCCATAAATTCGGGGAAAAAGCAAAATCAACTTATGCCAGAATACTTGTAAACATGGAAGAGAGAAAATACAAAACCATTGCTCTAAGCAGCGGTTTCAGTAAAAATGCTATTGAAGAAAGGATTGTGGCAATAATGAAGAGTAAAAAAAGAACGGTGTTCACCCTTGCTGCTGAGATACTGCTGGTTGCCGTAGTAGTAGCTGCATTCGCCACAACTGCATTGGCGGAGGAGCCAAACACGGACGTCCAGCTTATTTCACCCGGAATTGTAACAAAAATTACAGAAGATAACGGAAAACTGTATTATATTTTAGGTGACGGGCGGAAATTGGATCAGGATGCCTACGAGAAAGAATTTCCGGAGCCGGATATTGAATGGTGGACTTACGAGGAATATAAGGAATGGCTGGAAAACGAGAAAAAGGTTTTGCAGAGCATAATAGGCCAAAGGGCCGAGGCTAACGGCAAGGAGTTTATATGGACACAGGAGGTAGTTGACGAAACTATTGCCATGTACGAGGAAATTCTTCAGTCGCTCAAAAAGGGAATAAAGATTTCAAAGACGGTGAACGGTTCAACGGATATGATGATCGGGTATGACCCTGCGGACACAGTGACTGCACAGAGCTATACTATGGGCGTGACTCTTAATAACGGGGAACAGCATATCTTCGGCCCTTACACTACTTCCGAGGAAATTTTGCCGCAGATTATGCCCTTTTTGGATAAACAGCTGAAGCAGGGAAATTTAGACAGGGAAGACTATGACACAATTATTTCGGATTTAGAAAGAAAAAAATAAAACACTGACAGAAAATGCCGGCTGATGCTTTCAGTCCGGCATTTTTTCCGTAAAAAAGTGAAAAGCAGTTTTCTGTAGATTTTTCAAAAGCTTCTTGTAGTGTTAATTCAGGAGTATTATAATCAGGGCAGGTGATGCAATGGAAAGCATAATTTACAGAAAGGACAGGATAGTGCTGTTTGCCGGATACGGAGATCCGGCATTTCACAGGCATTTTGCAAAGCACATACTTGTGTCCGACAAACCGTTTATATGTACGGTAGAGGGGAAAGAAAACAGGGTAAGCTCCGTAATTATCCGGTCACAGGTAAAGCATTCCGTAAAAACAGAGGATAATTCTAAAATGGTGGTCTTTTTTATTGACGAAACCTCCGCCCTGTCCAAGCAGCTCAACAATATGTATCTTTCGGGAAACAATGAAGCAGGACTGCCGGCTGAACTTGAGAGCAAAATCGTGCAACTGATTAAAAATGGAAACGAGCTGGAAGAAATAGACCGTTTAATAATGGAAAGCTTATGCAGCGATAGACCTTATTTCTCCCATGGGGACGAGAGAATACTGCGTGTTCTTGAGTATATCGAAAACAGTGAAAGCTTAAATCAGGAAATTTACGACAGGCTTTCAGCCATGATTTGCCTGAGCAAAAGCCGATTTCTGCATTTGTTCAAGGAAAACATGGGAATTGATTTAAAAAACTATTTGCTTTTGAAGAAAATGGAAAAAACCTACTGCTATGTTACGGAAAAGCAAATGACTATAACGGAGGCGGCAGTTACTGCCGGATTTTCCAGTCCCTCCCATTTTTCCGAAGCCTGCAAGCAGCACTACGGAATTTCTTTGACGGATTTTTTAAGGGCTCAAAATATATAGCGTTCAAACGAAAGCAAAGCACCGAAATATCCTTTATACTGGGGACAGGAGGTGCATAATAATGAATTTCAAAACAGGCTTATATGAACTGAATCCGGATGTGAATTATAACTTTCAGCTGAACAGACTTATAAACTGGGACGGCGGTGATCTGGAAGAGCTGCGCCCTGCTGCGGGAAAAATAAAAAATAATTCGGATTGGAAACAGCAGCTTATCGCCCTGGGTGATACTGCCCTTGACCAACAGCGTATGGAAAATGCCATCGGGTATTACAGGATGAGCGAATTTTTCATGTCGGACGGTGACGGAGACAAGCTCAGATATTACAGAAAAGCCGTGGAGCTTTTTTACTCGTATTATGAAAACTACTTCACAGACAAAACAGTTGAAAGATTTTCTGTTCCATATGAGGATGTTGTGCTTCCGGTAATGTACTCAAAGGCTAAAACGGAAAAGAAAGGGACGATTCTTTTCCACGGCGGCAACGACAGCTACTTTGAGGAATTGTTTTTCCCTATGCTGTATTTGTCTCAGCATGGATATGACGTATATCTGTTTGAAGGACCGGGGCAGGGGGGCGTTTTGCGTGAGCAGGGAAAGAGATTTACCTATCAATGGGAAAAGCCTGTTAAGGCCGTTCTGGATTATTTTAAGCTCAATGGTGTAATCATTATCGGTGTGTCACTGGGCGGAATGCTTGCGCCGAGAGCTGCTGCATTTGAAAAGCGAATATCCCATGTAGTGGCATGGTCCCTGTTTCCCAATTTTCTTGAAGTGTCACTGTATGATTTGCCAAAGCCGGTAAGAAGCGTTTTTAAAATGCTGATGAAAACAAAGCAGAAACGGCTGATAAACAGCATGATGTACGGAGAAATGAAGAAGGACCCTTTCATGCAGTGGGTGTTTGAGCATGGAATGTACGCCTACGGTGCAGAGACTCCCTACGATTACCTGAATAAACTGAATGATTTCCAAATGCTGAACGTTGCTGATAAAATTACTCAGGATGTACTGATTATGCACGGAAAGAAAGACCATTTCATTGACTGGCGAATGT
>JARHZW010000120.1 GCA_029264685.1 Candidatus Limivicinus sp. | reverse complement strand
TGACGGACGGTTATACGACCGTAGCTGTTACGGCCGGAGTTTTTCTTCTGAACCTCAGTCAGGCTTCTTTCGGGCTTAACGTGTTTCTCAACGCCGTCGAAGCCGGAGACAGTCATCTGTCTTCTGGAGGGAGTAGTAGGTCTGTAAGTTTTAATCATTCTTTATTCCTCCCTTAAACCATGCCTTCAAAAAGCTCGATGTCCTTGGAATCGGCGCTGAGCTTAACAACAGCCTTTTTCCAGGAAGCGGTTTTGCCCATGGGGTATGCACCGGTGCGCTTCTGTTTGGGGTGGACGTTCTCGGTGGTAACTTTGATAACGGTAACGCCGAAGATTTCCTCAACGGCCTTCTTTATCTCGATCTTGTTAGCATCCTTTGCGACCTCGAAGGCGTACTTCTTAATGTCCAGGTCTTCCATGGACTGCTCGGTGATGATAGGTCTAATAACGATATCGTATGCGGTCCTCATCAGGCGAACACCTCCTCAATCTTAGCAAGTGCAGCCTTGGAGACTACCATCTTGCCGCTGGTGAGTATCATGTAGGGGCTGAGAATGGTGGCGGTGGTGGTGGAAACGCCCTCGATGTTGCGGGCAGACTTGACAACCTTCTCCTCCACGTTCTCGGTAACTACAAGAGCCTTGCCCTCGATGCCCAGATTCTTCAGGAATCCGACGAAGGACTTGGTCTTAATTTCATCGACGCGCAGATCGTCGATAACGTAAATCTCATTCTCTGCTGCCTTGACGGACAGAGCAGACTTGAGAGCGATGCGCTTCACCTTCTTGTTGAGGGTGTAGCTGTAATCTCTGGGCTTGGGAGCGAAAGCTACGCCGCCGTGGTACCACACAGGAGATCCTGCGTAACCAGCACGTGCGCGGCCGGTGCCCTTCTGACGCCAGGGCTTTCTGGTGGTGTAGGAAACTTCACCTTTGGTAAGAGCGCTCTGTGTACCCTGACGGCAGTTGGCAAGGTGGTTCTTGACGCTGTCGTGCAGGACGCTCTTGTTGGGCTCGATGCCGAATATGGCCTCGGAGAGCTCGATCTCACCGATCTTCTCGCCTGCCATGTTGAATAAGTTAGCTTTAGGCATTTATGCTGCTCTCCTTTCTTTACTTCTTGCGGGAAGCCTTCTGGGGGTTTGCACGACCGGAAGCCTTCTGGGGGTTGAGGCTGACAGCTGCGGCTGCGCCCTTCTTGATGGGCTGAGTCTTGACTGCATCCTTAATGTAAACAATGCTGCCCTTGGGGCCGGGGACGGCGCCGCGGATAGCGATCATGTTGAGCTCAGCGTCTACCTTGACGATGTCCAGGTTCTGAACGGTGACCTGCTCTGCGCCCATGTGACCTGCCTGCTTCTTACCGGGCAGAATGCGTCCGGGGGAAGCGGAGGAGCCCATGGAACCGGCATGTCTGTGAACAGGACCGCCGCCGTGGCTCATAGGAGTACGGCCCTGGCCGTAACGCTTAACGGTACCGGCGTAGCCCTTACCCTTGCTGGTGCCGGTGATATCGACCTTCTCGCCTTCGGTGAAGACGTCAGCCTTAACAACATCGCCGACATTCAGTTCGCTGTTCTCAATGCGGAACTCTTTCAGGTGCTTCATCATGCCTACGCCGGCCTTTTTCAGGTGGCCCAGCTCAGGCTGAGTGAGTTTCTTCTCGGTTACTTCCTGGTAACCGAACTGGACGGCTTCATAGCCTTCCTTTTCGGTAGTCATCTTCTGAACGACTACGCAGGGGCCGGCTTCGATAACGGTCACGGGAATGACCTTACCGGCCTCATCGAAGATCTGCGTCATGCCGACCTTCTTGCCGATGATGGCTTTCTTCATTATATATCCTCCTAACGGTTATTGGTTGCGTCGCATAAGCCTTTGCTCAGTGGCTCGCAACTTAACCCGCCCGTATTCGCAAGTTACGGGCTGCGGGTTATCAAATTTGTGGGTGCGGGGTAGTTGGGTTAAAGGGGTTTGGGATTAGAGCTTGATCTCGATCTCAACGCCTGCGGGGACTTCGGCATTCATAAGAGCCTCAACGGTCTTCTGAGTGGGAGCCACGATGTCGATAAGGCGCTTGTGGGTGCGGCGCTCAAACTGCTCACGGCTGTCCTTGTTAACATGGACAGAACGGAGAATGGTGATGATCTCGGTCTTGGTGGGCAGAGGGATGGGGCCGGAAACCTTTGCATCGGTGCGCTTTGCAGCCTCTACGATGATTTCGGCAGCCTTGTCGATGAGCTGATGGTCGTAAGCCTTGAGGCGGATACGGATCATGTTCTTGTTGGTGCTTGCCATGTGTTGTTCTCCTTTTCGTACGTTTTTTCTTTTTGCGGCTTGCGCCGCCAAATACTATGCGTACGGATGAAATTTTCCTATACACACAACCGTGCGTATCAGGCCGTGTCCGAAAAACAAACCGGCCAAACAGCCGGTCCGACTCCGTCCGCGCGATATACGCGTGTATCGGAATAATTTCAGCCGCCCGATTTCGCACCGAAACTACGGTGCCGGACATACTCCACGAAAGTTACCTCAGTTTCCTGAGCAATCTCCCGCTTCTTCGCATAATACGCCTGTGCTCTCGCACACACGCTTACATAATATATCAATTATCCCCCTGTTTGTCAAGGGTTTTTTCGCTTATTCTTACAAAGTTTTTCGGCTTTTTTTGTGTGGAATTGCCAAACTTGATTTTGCAGGTTCAGCATGTTAAAATTAGATGAAAAATTTGTTCTGAGAAACCTGTTTTCAGACATGGAGGCAGAAATTTATGACACTTAAAAGTCAATGCGGAAAAAAAGGATTTTCCGCCTTTCTTCTTATTTTATTTATAGTTCTTTTGGGTTTTAATATTCTGACGCCTATGCTGGCAGATGACTTTTCATATTCCTTCAGCTTTGACACCGACACACGCATAGAGCATATCCGTGAAATTTTCCCCTCAATGACCGCCCACCGCAGTATGCTTAACGGTCGGGTAATTCCTCACGCCTTTGTTCAGCTTTTTTTAATGATGCCGAAAATCGTTTTCAATGTGTTTAACGCTCTTAATGCGGTTTTCCTTGCAGTTCTGGTGTATTTTATTCTTGGCACGAACTTCAGGCGCTGTTCTCTGCTGTGTCTCTGCGGTGCATTTATGCTTTGGAATTTCACCCCTGCTTTCGGGCAGAATTTTTTCTGGCTGGACGGCGCCGTAAACTACAGCTGGGCAATCACCGTTTTTCTCCTTTTTCTGCTTCCCTATATTCGGGATTTTCCGGGGCGAAAGTCAGCGCCGTCTGCCCTGCTCACCGTTTTATCCGTGCCCTTTGGCTTTGCGGCAGGCTCTTGGTCTGAAAACGGCTCTATTGCTGCCATTTTTGCAGCAGTATGCCTGAGCGTGCTTATTTATATTAAGGAAAAGAAAATTTCCCTGCCCCGTATTTTGTCCCTGCTTTTTGCCATTGCAGGTTTTGTCTTTTTAATGTCCGCTCCTGCCACCGCTGGAAGAGCCGGAGAAATGAGTCTTTCCGCTATCGCCTCCGGCCTTAAAAATGTGGTAGGCGAAAGTCAGAAGGTTCTTCTCATTCCTTATATAATATACTTTGTGTCCTTTTTTCTCGCTTTTTCTTCCGGCGACCGCAAAAAACTCGCTCTTTCGGCAATTTTCTTTCTGGCAGGTCTGGGTTCCCTCTGCTCCTTCGTTTTCGCCAATTACTTTACGCCACGGCATTTCTTTGTGACAATAGTTTTTACGATAATTGCCGTACTTATTAACTTTGATTTAATAATGGAAGCAGGAAGCAAAAAGCTTGTACAGGGCTTCACCGCCGCCTGCGCCGTTGTGTTTGCATTCAACTTCGTATTGGGAGCCATTGACACTGCGGTGATTTTCGGAAAATCCCTGGAACGCCGACGCCTTATAGCGGACGCTCTCAGCCGTGGAGAAAAAACCGTATGCGTTGAGGCTTATCAGCCCTCCACGCCATACAGCGCCGCCTACGGTCTTGAAGATCTGCACCCCGACCCCAAAAGCGACACATGGCCCAACATCAGCATAGCCATGTACTACGGGCTTGACATGATTGAAGGCTATTATCCATAATCCATGCAAAAAACTGAAACAAAAAATGAGCGCATAAAGCGCTCATTTTTTTAGCTTTCTAAGCTTTTCCTCCAGCTCGTCTGCTTTCAGCAGCAGTTCCCTGCTCTCTTTGTAAAGCAGCTCTCCTGCCTCCGTAAGCCCTGAAATTTTATTGCCCCTGCGGATAAGCTCCAGAGACAGTTCGTTTTCCAGTGCGCTTACGGCACGGGACGTGGTGGAGTGGCTTATGTACAGTTTTTTCGCCGCTTCCGTAAAGCTTCCGCTCTCCGCAACGGCGGCAAATATTCTGAGCTGTTCCAGCTCCATTCCTTAGTAATTAAAGGTATGCGGCATAAGCTCGGACAGCTTGTAGCTCACATATCTGTCACCGGCCTTGGCGCAAAGCACCTCCATATCCGGTGAAAACTCCGCCAGAAACTGGCGGCAGGCTCCGCACGGAGTACACCAGTTTTCGCTGTCGGCATAGATCGCTATACGGCGAAAGCTGCGTTTTCCCTCGCTCACCGCCTTGCAGCAGGCAGTACGCTCTGCACAGATAGTGCTTCCCAGAGCAGCGTTTTCCACGTTACAGCCGGTAAAGACCGTGCCGTCATCGCACTCCAGAGCTGCCCCCACAGAAAAACGCGAATAGGGCACATAAGCGTTAAAAGATGCCTGTTTTGCCATAGACATAAGTTCTCTGTCAGTCATTTTTTGTCCTCCCCGTAAAATTTATTTTAAATTCGGTTTTCAGTCAAGTTTTTCAGTCAAGTATGATTTCCCAGTTCTGGAAATTATAAAGGGGATTTCCCGCATTGGCATCGATGCCCTTTATAACGCCCCTGTGGCTTATAAGCTGGTGCTTTTCAAAGCCTATGGTTATAAGCGAACCCGTACTGCGGCAAATGTAGTCACACAGCTTCATATAGGCGTCTGCCCTGAACACCTCTCCCGCTGCAAGATAGTCATTTATAAGCTGGAGATAGGCAGGGTCATTGGAGCCGGTGAAATTTATATTGGTGGTAATAAGGGGCTCGTCCTTTTTCTTGGGCTGAGGGCGGGGCTGGAGCAGCTCTGTAAGGTCGAAATTATTGCGGAGCTTGACTTCTCCGTAATACATATCGAATTCTCCCTTTTCAAGTGCCTCCTGATATTTCTCCCATGTAAGTTCTTTTACATTCACCTTTACGCCTATAGTCTTCATGTCTTCTGCGAAGCGGTTTGCAACGCCGCCCTTTGCAGAGCTTCCGGAGCATACAAGGAAGTTGATCTCCACATCTTTTCCGTTTCCTGACAGAAGCTCCAGATAGCCGTCGTCGTCATAGTCTCTGTAGCCCATATTTTCCAGTATGGCCTTGCATTTTTCCAGATTATACTGCATTTCGTTGTTCAGACTGTCGGGATAAATGTCACAGGTGGGATACATTGGTATTGCGCTTGCCACTGCGTTTTGGTGCAGCAGCTCCACGAAATAGGCTCTGTCAAAGGCGTACTGCATGGCCACTCTGAAGGTATTCATGGAGCCAAGCGGGCTTTTCTCGTTAAAGGCTACATAGTGCATATTGGTGGTTGCATATTTATGCACCTCGTTTGTGGATGCAAAGCCAAGGCTTGTGTAGCTGGAGGGATCATTTATGACAAGGTCTATAAGGGAATCCTCATAGGCGATAATTTTCTTGTCGGCCTCAGGATATTCCTTGAGGTATATGGTATCAACGGGAAGATTCTCATAGCCGGGATAGTATTCGCTGGCTTTAAGCTGGCTTAGATCTGCCCTGGTTTCGGCTTTCTTTCCGTCCTCTGCATTCTCCGGCTCCACCGTTTCACGGACGAAGGTATACGGTCCGCTGCCCATAGGCGGCTTGTCGTTATAGCTGCCGGCCTTCATGACAGGCAGGTTCATAAGCTTGTTAAACTGAGTATCGGCAATGCCAAGACTCACAACCAGACTTGTGTCACTGTAGCTGATACCCTGAACGCTGGCAAACCGCCCCTTATATCGGTCACAGTTGATGGCACGGTTCATGGTATAGCTCAGATCCTTTCCCGTGACAGGAGAGCCGTCATGGAAAAAATGTCCCTCTTCAACTTCAAAGGTCCAGGTTTTTCCATCCTCGGATACCTTGCTTGTGGAAATAATACCGTTGTGGTCACCTGGCAGATTTTCGATAACATTGAAGTTATTATCCAGCTCCAGCATATTTTCAAAAACAAGAGCGCCTATAAGCTGGTTTGAATGGTCTGTGGCGATAAGAGGATTAAGACTGTACTGCTTATTTATATTAAGCGAAAATACATTATCCGCCGCTTTTGCACGGACCACATCCCGTCCGCCGCTGGATTCGGGAATTTGATCCATGGGGTCAGATTTTTTCAGCCCGTCACAGCCGGTGAGTGCAAAAAGCATTCCGCAGGTCAGGGCGAGGGCAGTGAATTTCTTGATAAATTTTTTCATAGCTGTCACCTTAGAGTGATAAATGCGGCCTGACTGCCCCGTACACCTTTCGTGTAGCGGTGAGACCAGTATTTTTCGTGGCAGCACATGGTGCATTCATCCGAGATGTCAATATTTTCATCCTTTAATCCGAGCGATACCAATCTGCGCCGGTTTGCCTCCCGAAGATCTACCAGAGTTTTGCCGTTGTCCTTTTTACGGAAAATACCCTCCGTGTCACCGTTCAGGTATCGGCTCACGGCCTGCGGCACCTCGTCCCCCGTCTCAAAGCAGCAGAACCCTATGGCAGGACCTACGGCGGCGTGGATTTTCTCAGGTTTTGCCCCCAATACTTCCATCTGCTCCACGGCGTTTTTTAGAATATCGCCTACGGAGCTGCGCCAGCCGCAATGGATTGCGCCCACGGCCTTGTTTTCCTCGTCCCACAGCAGTACCGGCACGCAGTCTGCGGTGAAGCAGAATACAGGCAGGTTTTTCTCCCCCGTCACAATTCCGTCCGCTTCATAGGGGACACCGGACATACAGATATGCTTATCCTCCGAGGTCACTATACGCACTTGGTTTTTATGCACCTGATTTGTGACAACGCAGCCGTCAACGGAAGCACCTGCAAGCTCTGCGGCACGGCGATAGTTTTCTCGCACTCTCTCCGGCACATCCCCACGGTTTGAGCCAAGGTTCAGGCTTGCATACGCTCCTTCACTCACGCCGCCGAAGCGGGTGAGGAAGCCGTGATGCGCCTTGAGCTTATCCGAGCGCATATATATGATTTCATTGTGTTTTTCTTCGATAAACGCCATATTTACCTCTGCGATTTCAGTTAATTGTCAAATCTTCCGCAGCACTCCTTATATTTAAGGCGTCTGCTGCCGTCGGCTTTCATCTTTCCACAGGGGCAGGGATCGTTGCGGCCCGGCTTTTTGGCGGCCTTAACAGGCTGCTTTCTCGCCTTTTCACCGCCCTCGTTGGTAGCGGCGTTGCGGGCAACGGCCTTTCTCTCTATGGGATTTTCTCTTCTGACCTGCACCGTAAACACACGGCGCACGGTCTCCTCTCTGATGCCCTGAACCATGGCCTCGAACATATCGAAGCCTTCCTGCTTGTAAGCATCAATGGGCTTGACTGCACCGTAGCCACGCAGACCTATGCCTCGCTTCAGCTCCGCCATGCCGTCAATATGGTCCATCCAGTATTCATCAACCACACGGAGCATAACTACCCGCTCGATTTCTCTCATAAGCGGAGCGCCGAAGAGCTGCTCACGCTTGTCATAGGCAGCTTTGGCAATCTCCAGTACCGCACTGCTTATGCTCTCGCTGTCGGCTTTTTTGCCGAAAGCTTCAATGCTCAGAGCGCCTTTGGGCAGAAACAGAGCGTTGAAGGGCTGCAAAACCCCGTCCAGCTCCTCCTGAGTTTTAACAGGCATACCGGCCATACCGTCGTTGACGGTGGTGGTGATAAACTGCCTTGTCATGCTCATTATCTGCTCCCGCAGGTCCTCCCCGTCCAGAACCTTCTTTCTCTCGCCGTAGATGATTTCACGCTGTTTATTCATAACATCGTCGTACTCAAGCACGGATTTTCTGGTCTGGAAGTTACGGCTTTCAACGGTTTTCTGAGCCTGCTCAATAGCACCTGAGAGCATTTTTGCGTCCAGAGGCTGGTCCTCGTCAAGCTTCATGGTGTCCATAAGACCCATAATACGCTCAGACCCGAAAAGACGCATGATGTCATCGGTCATTGCCAGATAGAAACGGCTCTCGCCCGGGTCTCCCTGACGGCCTGAACGGCCACGGAGCTGGTTGTCTATACGCCTGGACTCATGGCGCTCAGTACCCAGAATGAACAGGCCTCCGGCCTCTCTGACCTTGCTTGCCTCTTGCTCAATGGTCTCCTTGAACTGAGCCAGCTTTTCGGCATAGAGCTTTCTCGCCTGAATAATATCCTCGTTATCGGTGTCGGCGTATCCGGTGGCCTCAGCTATTACGGTATCATCATAGCCTGCCTTGCGCAGTTCCTTTTTGGCCAGAAATTCGGCGTTGCCTCCCAGCATAATATCGGTTCCTCGGCCGGCCATATTTGTGGCGATTGTTACGGCGCCTAATTTACCTGCCTGAGCAACAATATCCGCTTCCTTCTCGTGGTACTTTGCATTAAGAACGGTGTGAGGAATACCTTTTTTCTTCAAAAGGGCAGAAAGCTCCTCGCTCTTCTCGATAGATACGGTACCGACGAGAACAGGCTGTCCCTTTTCGTGGCATTTGACGACCTGCTCAATTATTGCTTTGTTCTTCCCGCTTTCGTTTTTAAAGACCATATCCGGATGATCCACACGGATAACAGGCTTATTCGTGGGTATCTCCACAATGTCCAGCTTGTATATAGTCCCGAACTCCTCCGCCTCGGTAACGGCAGTACCTGTCATACCGGAGAGCTTGGGGTAGAGCCTGAAGTAGTTCTGGAAGGTGATGGTGGCAAGAGTCTTGTTCTCCTTCTGCACATCCACATGTTCCTTGGCCTCAATGGCCTGATGCAGACCCTCTGAATAGCGTCTGCCCTGCATGAGACGACCTGTAAACTCATCAACTATGATGATTTCTCCGTCCTTGACGATATAGTCAATGTCCCTCTTCATAACGCCGTGGGCACGGAGGGCCTGATTGATATGGTGGCTCAGAGTGGCATTTTCAATATCTGCCAGATTTTCAAGGCCGAAGGCCCGCTCCGCCCGCTGTATTCCACGGGCTGTAAGGGTGGCGGTCCTTGCCTTTTCATCAACGATATAGTCTGCGTCTATATCGTCGTCCTCCTCTTCCTTTTCGTCAACACTGGCGTACACAACCTTTTTAAGTCTGCTGACAAAGTCGTCCGCATGGCGGTAAAGATCCGTGCTTTCATCGCCCTGACCGGATATGATGAGGGGGGTTCTGGCCTCGTCTATAAGTATGGAGTCCACCTCGTCCACGATGGCAAAGGAATGGCCTCTCTGCACCATCTGGTCCTTGTAGAGGGCCATATTATCACGGAGATAGTCAAAGCCCATCTCGTTGTTTGTGCCGTAGGTAATGTCGCAGTTATATGCGTCTCTCCGTTCCTGCTGGTTCATATCGTGAACGATAAGACCAACGGTAAGACCGAGGAAACGGTGAACCTTTCCCATCCACTCGCTGTCACGGCGGGCCAGATAGTCGTTAACGGTAACGATGTGGACTCCCTCTCCCGTAAGGGCATTCAGGTATGCGGGAAGCACGCCCACAAGGGTCTTGCCTTCACCGGTTTTCATCTCTGCAATGCGGCCCTGATGAAGAACGATACCGCCTATGAGCTGCACTCTGAAGGGCTTCATTCCAAGCACACGCCATGCAGCCTCTCTTACCACTGCGAAGGCCTCGGGCAGAATGTCGTCAAGGGTCTCGCCGTTGCTTAGCCGCTGTTTGAACCAGTCCGTTTTTCCACGGAGCTCATCGTCACTGAGCTTCTGCACGGAAGGCTCCAGCTTTTCGATTTTATCGGCTATAGGATAGATTTTTTTAAGCTCTCTGTCGGAATAGCTTCCGAAAATTTTATTAAAAAGTCCCATTTGTAAACGCCTTTCAAGGAATAAAAAGAATATTTATAATTTTGCAAGGCTAATTATAGCACAAAGCGCCACGGAAAAAAAGCAAAAAAATGTTACCGTTTACAAATTGTTGGTAAAAACAAAATTTTGCTTTGATTTGCCTTGTTAGCCGGCGCTTTCTATGCTAAAATACTGATTTGAAAAAAACAAAGAGAGCATGGGGATAATAGATTATGACAAAACTCGGATTTGACAATGAAAAGTATTTGAAGCTCCAGTCTCAAAAAATAAAAGACCGTCTGTCCTACTTCGGCGGCAAGCTTTATCTGGAATTCGGCGGCAAGCTCTTTGACGATTTTCACGCCTCGAGAGTTCTGCCCGGTTTTAAGCCTGACAGCAAGGTCAGTATGCTTCTGGAGCTGAAGGACGTGGCGGAAATTGTCATCTGCATATCAGCCGATGACATTGAGCGGAGCAAACGCAGAGGCGATTTGGGTATAACCTATGACGAGGACACCTTGAGACTGATTGATGCCTTCCGTGGCAGAGGGCTGTATATAGGCAGCGTAGTGCTGACCCACTACCGTGGTCAGGCCATAGCGGATCAGTTTATCAAACGGCTGGAAATGCTGGGAATAAGGACGTATAAGCATTACATTATCCCTGATTATCCCTCAAATATTCCCCTCATCGTTTCCGACGAGGGCTTCGGTAAAAACGATTATATTGAGACCGAGCGCAGCGTTGTAGTGGTTACGGCTCCCGGCCCGGGCAGCGGAAAAATGGCAACCTGTCTCAGCCAGCTTTACCATGAGCATAAGCGTGGCATACGGGCAGGCTATGCAAAATTTGAGACCTTCCCCATTTGGAACCTCTCCCTGAAGCACCCGCTTAACCTTGCCTATGAGGCCGCCACCGCCGATCTGGATGATGTGAACATGATAGACCCCTTCCATCTGGACGCTTACGGAGAGACTGCCGTAAACTACAACAGAGATGTGGAGATTTTTCCCGTGCTTGACACCATGTTCAAGCATATTTACGGCGAAAGCCCATACAAAAGCCCTACGGATATGGGCGTAAACATGATAGCAAGCTGCATTACGGATGACGAGGCCTGCCGGGAAGCATCAAAGCAGGAAATCATCCGCCGGTATTATCTGGCTCAGTGCTCTGTCCGTCAGGGTCTTTCCGACCCCAGCGAGGTTAGAAAAATCGAGCTTATCATGAACTCTCTTGGCATCTGCTCTGCGGACAGGCCTGTGGTAGCCGCCGCTCTGAAGAGAGCCGAGGAGACCGACGCTCCCGCCGTTGCCATCGAGCTGCCGGACGGCAGGATAGTCACCGGTAAGACCTCTTCCCTTTTGGGTTCTGCCGCTGCCTGCCTTCTGAACGCTTTGAAGGCCCTTGCCAATATCGACAAAAAAATGCTTCTCATTACTCCAAACATCATAGAGCCTATACAGCACCTGAAGGTGGAGCATCTGGGAAACCATAACCCCAGACTTCATACCGACGAGCTGCTTATAGCTCTCTCCATCTGCGCCGTCACAAACCCCATTGCCGGTTACGCCATAGATCAGCTTGGCAAGCTTCGTGGCTGTGAGGCTCACTCCACGGTTATTCTGAGCCATGTGGATTCTGAGCTGTTCAAGAAAATCGGTGTCAATATGTCCACCGAGCCAAAATATCAGGCAAAGAAGCTTTTCCACCGCTGATTTGACATCAAAACCCACAGACACATGGAGATAAGCCGTGTGTCTGTTTTATATTTCAAAATTTTTCTGCTTTTTTCGTCAATGTAATAATCAGTTTAAAAAAATCCTTTATAATGTTTTCGGATTTGTTATCCTAAACGGAATTTTCATATGGGGGCAGTCAGGTGAAAAAGAAAAATTTTTCAAATGCAATGCTGTTTATTCTGCTGTTTGGCATCGTGAGCCTGTTTTCGGATATGACCCACGAGGGCGCTTCCAGTATTAGGGGTGCCTATATGACCTTGCTTGGAGCCTCTGCCGCAGCCATAGGCTTTGTTTCCGGTCTGGGCGAGCTTGTGGGATATTCAATGCGGTATATTTTCGGAAAGCTTACCGACAAAACCAGGCAGTACTGGCCCATGACCATACTGGGCTATATTCTGGACGTGCTGGCAGTACCCGCCCTTGCCCTTGTAGGCGAGCACGGCTGGATAGGCGCCTGTGCGCTGCTGATAATCCAGCGCATGGGAAAAGCCATAAAAAAACCTGCAAAAGACACTATCATGTCCTTTGCAGCTTCTCAGGAGGGGGCAGGCAAAAGCTTTGCCATTCAGGAGGTTCTGGACCAGATCGGCGCATTTCTGGGGCCTGTGCTTCTCTATCTTGTAATGCTGTGCAAAACCGACGGCTCTGCATTTCAGACCTATTCCTTCTGTTTTGCAGTTCTTGCCATACCGGGGGTTATCACGCTCATTCTTCTGCTGGTGACAAAACATAAGTTTCCCAATCCGGAGCAGTTTGAGCCAAGCCCCAAGCAGTACATTCCCTTCAGGATGAAAAAGGAATTTCTCTTCTACATTGCCGGCATAAGCCTTTTCGCCTTCGGCTTTGTGGATTACTCCATCATACTCATGCACGTTTCACGGAATTTCGCCGGTCTTGCGGCCGGACTTCAGGAAACCTCCGCCATAATAAACAGCGGCACCCTGCCCTTGCTGTATGCCGGAGCCATGCTTGTGGATGCGGTGGCAGCTCTTGTGTTCGGCCTGCTCTATGACAAAAAGGGCGTAAAAGTTCTGGTGTGGTCAACCCTGCTGTCCGCACCTTTTGCAGTGTTTATCTTTGCCTTTGACTCGGTTCCCGCTCTGCTTTTCGGAATCATTCTCTGGGGCATAGGCATGGGCGCACAGGAATCTATCCTGAAAGCCGCCGTTACAAACATGGTTCCCAAATCCAGCCGAGCAACGGGATACGGAATTTTTGAGTGCTCTTTCGGCGTTTTCTGGTTTTTGGGCAGCTGGGCTCTGGGTGCTCTTTATGATGTAAGTATTCCCGCAATGGCGGCAGTTTCGGTAATTACCCAGCTTGCGGCAATTCCCCTCTACCTGATGTCTCAGCATTTTGCAGACCGTGAAAGGGAAAATTCCGTAAATCAGGTTTAAACAATCAAAATGCATAAAAACAGAGCGTATCAGCTTTGATACGCTCTTATTTTTTTCCTGTCACTTTACCACAGGCTGTTGAAAACTTTGTGGAGAAGTTGTTAAATTGTGGAAAAGCTTTTTTCTTATATACCAAGATATATATAATTATTTTTTGTATTTGTATTTGTTTTTGTCCTTGTCTTTGTCCTTATCCTTGTCTTTGTCTTTGTCCTTGTCTTTGTCCTTGTCCTTGTATATAGCCAAGCCACGCCAGGCACCGCCAAGCCCTGCCAGGCCACACCGGGCACTGCCAAGCCCGCCTATTCTCTCAAGCTCCCGGGACTTACCCCGAAGCTCTCTTTAAACGCTCTGTGAAATGCAGAATAGTCGGAAAAACCGCTCTCTGCCGCCGCTCTTGCGGCACTCATGCCGTCTCTTATAAGTCTTGCCGCATAAAGAAGCCGTTTCTGCCGCACATAGGCATGAACCGTGGTTCCTGTCTGAGCCTTAAACAGCCGCATAAAATGGTACTTGCTAAGGTAGACCTGCTCTGCCAGAGTTTCCACGCTCAGCTCCCTGTTCAGATTCTCGTTTATATATGAAAGAGCCGCCTGAATTTTCGGGTCATAGCCCGTTTCCGTCCCCTCTTCCACAACCGCACTCATTCGGCCTATCAAAATCAGCATTTGCATAATCAGCGTGTCCCGCATGGCGGATGCCCCGAAGCCTGTGTCTTTTTCCGCTTTTTCGTAGGCGCTCAGAATGGCGGTGAGGGCTTTTTCCTGCTCCTTTTCCGGCATGAGCAGTTCTTTTCCGGACTTATCCGCCATTTCAAAGCAGTAGCCAAGCCTTGCCTCAGGCAGAACACGGTCAAAAAATTTTCGGTCCAGATAAATAATTATCCGCTCGTAAGGTTCCTTTTTATCAATTATAGCCTTATGTATAGTATGATGCTTAACAAGCAGCACCGTTCCCGGCAGCAGGGCATAGCTGCGGCTCTCAACCACATAGTCCACCCGTCCCGAAAGGAGAATGACTATTTTGTCAAATTCATGGAAATGAAAGTCCCTCTCCTGACCGGCAGTATCCTTTAAATGAAAGTAATGATAGTTTTCATTCAGGTAACCTTCACGGCTGAATTTCTCATTTTTTTCCAAATTTCCCACCCTCCTTTGTATTATAATGAGTATATCGCAACATTTGCAATGTTTCAAGCACATTAAGCAATTCACATTGTAAATTTGTGAAATATAATAGTGTAGCAGCTAAAAATCCAAAGTCCGGAAAAGGAGTTTTGATAATGACTAAAAAATCAAGTTTCTTTAAAAACAACTGGTTTATACTTACCATGCTCTTAGGCATTATAGGCGGATGCATTACCGGCTGGCTCTGGCCGGGTGCAACGGCTCTTGAGCCTTTGGGTACGATATTTGTTAATATGATGTTCTGTGTGGTTGTGCCTATGGTGTTTTGTTCCATTTCCTCCGCCATTGCCAACATGGGCACAGTCAAAAGAGCAGGAAAGCTTCTGGGCACCACCATTCTGACCTTTGTCTTTACCACAACGGTTGCTTCCGTTTTGATGTACATAGTGCTTCGCTTTGTACCCCTTACGGTAGGCTCCTATATTGAGGGTGAGGTGGAAGCCGGTCTTTCCGTGGCTGACCTTGTGGTGAATTTCTTTACAAAGCCCGACTTTGTGGAGCTTTGGAGCCGCAAAGCCATTCTTCCGCTCATAATCGCAGCGGTGATTTTCGGCTTCGGTGTGCAGATGGCAGGCGGAAAGGAAACTGCCACCGCAAAGCTTCTTGCGGATATTACAAACTGCATAATGAAAACCGTTAAGATAATCACCTACTACGCCCCTATAGGATTTTTCGGCTTCTTTGCCTATCTTGTGGCAACCTACGGCCCCGAGCTTATGGGCGACTACGGCAGAACCATTCTGATCTACTATGTGGTGGCTTTCCTGTATATGCTCCTTTCCTCCCCTGTTTATGCCTATATAGGCGGCGGCAAGGGTGCGGCAAAGGTCATGTTTAAGCACCTGTTCAAGCCTGCCGCAGTGGCCTTCGGCACCTGCTCCTCCGTTGCCTCCATACCCACCAATATAGAGGCGGCACAGGACAGCGGCGTTTCCAAAGAGGTTTCCGAAATTGTCATGCCCCTTGGCGCCACCATGAACATGGACGGTTCGGGTATGAGCGCCATTTTGAAGGTGGCCTTCCTCTTTGCTCTCTTCGGGCTGGATTTCTCCGGCGGCCGTGCATTTCTTGCAATTCTTGTGGCCGTTTTCTCCTCCATTGCCATGTCCGGAATTCCCGGCGGCGGCGGAACCGGCGAGCTTGTTCTCTGCACCATTTTCTTCCCCGATCAGCTTGCCATTGCCTACCCCATGGCAATAGCTCTGGGAAATCTCATAGATCCTCCTGCCACCATGGTCAACTCCGCCGGAGACTATGTCTCCTCCTTTATCGTCTCCCGCTTTGCCGACGGCAAAGACTGGCTGCAAAAACAGCTTCACCGTAACGAAAAATAAGTTTTACAAAGCCTCTCTGAAGAGAGGCTTTTTTCTTTTGTTTTTATTTGGCTCCGCCCCCTCATTCGCCTCTATTTTTGTAGCGGCTGTTGTATTCTTTTTGTACAATACCCCAAGATAAGGAGGCATCGCCATGCAGGCAATAAAATACCGTACATCACTACGGCGGGGCGGCATAATTTATTTAAGACCGGAAGAGCTTTCGCCTAATCCGGTTCAGCCAAGGAAAATTTTTGAGGACGAGGCTCTTCGGCAGCTCAGCGAGAGCATAAAAAGCTACGGCATACTGAATCCTCTGAATGTGCGAATAAGAAACGGAAAATACGAGCTGGTCTCCGGAGAGCGGAGACTTCGTGCGGCAAAGCTTGCCGGTCTCAGGGAAGTGCCATGTATTCTGCTGGATGTAAACATGGAGGATGCAGGCTTAATAGCTCTGGTGGAAAATTTGCAGCGCAAGGATCTGGATTTCATCGAGGAGGCCACCGGATTAAGCCGCCTTATCCGTATGTTCGGATTAAGTCAGGAAGAGGCCGCAAAGCGGATCGGAAAGTCTCAGTCGGCGGTTGCAAATAAGCTGAGGCTTTTAAAGCTTCCTCCGGATGTTCTGGAAAAGCTCCGCTCCAATTCCCTTACCGAGCGCCACGGCAGAGCCCTTTTGCGCCTGCCAAGCCCCGAGAGCCAGCGGGCAGCCCTTGAATACATAATCGCCAAGGAGCTGACGGTTTCCGCCACCGACGAATATGTGGAAACACTGCTTTCAAAACCCGAAAACGAGAAAAAGGCGCCTAAACGCAGCTTTATTCTGAAAGATGTGAGAGTGTTTCTAAATACCCTTACCCACGGCCTTGACATGATGAAGCAGGGCGGCATAGACGCCGGCTTTAAAAAAGAGGAGACGGACACCTCCCTGATCCTCACAATTTCCATACCGAAAAAGACCTCATAGGACAGCCCGCCACCTGCATATCCTGTATGGGGGTGGTATTGGTGCTGAATTTATTTTCCGATTTAAAATATAAAGAGGTAATAGATATACACTCGGGCTTTCGTCTGGGTTATGTGAGCGATGCAGAATTCGACAGTGAGGACGGAAAGCTTATTTCCCTTATTACACCGGGTAAAGCCAAATTTTTCGGTCTTTTGGGCAGGGAGGACGACTATGTCCTGCCATGGGAATGTATATCCCGCATAGGAAACGACATTATACTGATTGACCAGAAAGGTGAATTTCAGCGGCGCAAACGGCGCAAAGCCTCATGGTTTTGATTCAGGCGTTCTGCCCTTTTCAAAGCCTTTGCCTCATACACTGACAGGGTCTGAGCTAAGTAAGCAGTATCGGAGTTTAATTTTCGGTGCTGCTTATTTTCATTCCCTGCTTTCACTCTCTGAAAACATGAAAAAATTACATAATTTTCATTTTGTGGAACTTTTTTCTCTTTTTACAGTCTAACTGTCAGAACACTTCAGTTCTAAAACTTTAAAAGGGAGAAACGGAAATGGAAAAAATATTTGTCCTGGTTTTAAGTGCAGCTCTGGCTCTGTCCCTCACAGGCTGCAAAACCGATGCACCTGCACCTGAAAACAACAGTATGACCGGACAGGTTGAAATTGCAAACCCCTTTATAAGCTGCGACAATATGAGCGATGCGGCGGAGCTGGCCGGCTTTGACCTGAGCCTTCCCGACGGGGCAGACAAGAGCGAAATTCGTGTTATCGAGGGTGAGATGATCCATGTTGATTTCAGCGCAGAAAACGGTGGCGGGCTGAGTGTCCGCAAAGCCATTGGCAGTGAGGACATCAGCGGAGACTATAACTCCTACGCAGACACTCAGGAAATCACCGTGGGCAGCCTGACTGCCACCCTTAAAGGCAGCGACGGCAAATTCAATACCGCCATTTGGACAGACGGAGAATACAGCTTCGCTCTCTCCTGCCCCGACGGCATGGGTCAGGAAGAAATGAG
>JARHZW010000115.1 GCA_029264685.1 Candidatus Limivicinus sp. | reverse complement strand
AGTATAATTATCCCCTTCAGTCGGATATTCAAGAAGACGACCTGAAACAACCTTCGTTTGTCCGTCGGCATTATGAGCCGGAACTATTGTTTCGTAATATTTGAAAATGAAAACACAGAAACCTGCTGTCAAAGAAAAGCAAATGTACACTAAGGCTTTCAGCCTTTTATTCTTTTTAGCCAGCAGGAAAACACCTGAGATTAAAAAGAATACTGTAAGAAAAGGGAGACAGTGTACAGGTAAAATATAGCACGACGCAAAAATGCCGAAGGAAAAAGCTAATGACATTATGGCCAGTTTTCGCATGGATGCTCACCTTCTCAGAATTTTAAAAAGCCGTCGGGTAAAAGCCCGACGGCTGAAATAATATATCAGATAATTTTTTCGGTCAGTTTTGTGCCGCCGATAATGTGAAAATGCAGGTGCATAACAGTCTGACCGCCGTTTTCTCCGCAGTTATTTACAACACGGTAGCCATCACCAAGCCCCTCTGCCTTTGCAATTTTTGCTATGGCTTCAAAGCAGTGAGCAACATAGGAGCTGTTTTCAGCATTTATATCGTCTGCACAGCTGATATGTTCTTTTGGAACAACAAGTATATGCACAGGTGCCTGAGGGTTAATATCCCTAAAAGCAAACACATACCGGTCTTCATAGACCACGGAAGACGGGATCTCCCCTGCTATAATTTTGCAAAACAGACAGTCATTATCACGCATTACATTTTCCTCCTTATAAGTTTAATCAGATACCCAGCTTTCCGGCAATAAAATCGTCAACGGTAGCCAGAGCGTCATCCAGCTTTAACACATCGGATGCGCCGCCCATAGCACTCTCAGGCTTGCCGCCACCCTTACCTCCGCATACGGAGGTAACAGACTTGATTATATCGCCGGCCTTTACGCCCAGTTTAACTGCATTTTTACCGCAGGTAGCGTAGAAGGTTATTTTTCCGTCATTTACTGCTGCAAGAACAGCAACGATGTTCTCTTCCTTATCTCTCATAAAGTCGCCGGTCTTTCTCATGCTGTCAGCCGTAAACTCAGAGTTGGAAGCGGTAACAACTTTAAGGGCGCCTATATTCTTTGCAGACATAAGGAAGCTTCTTGCGTCATTAAGAGTTTCTTTAGCTTTATACTGCTCAATGCTCTTTTTCATATCACGCATTTCGTTTGCCTGCTGTTCGGCCTTGAATATCAGTTCAGCAGGATTGGTTTTCATGATAGAAGCAATGTTAAAGAGAAGTTCCTGGTTTTTGTTCATTATATCAAGAGACAGTTTTCCAACAGTTGCCTCGATACGGCGAACACCGGAAGCAACGGAGCTTTCAGACTTTACCCTGAAGGGACCCACTTTAGAAGTGTTGTCAAGGTGAGTGCCGCCGCACAGCTCCATGGAAAAGTCTCCCATTTCAACGACTCTGACGCTGTCTCCGTATTTTTCGCCAAACAAAGCCATTGCCCCTTTAGCCTTGGCACTGTCAACATCCATAACCTCAGTTACAATAGGATAGCCCTCTAAAATGGCATCATTTACAATCTCATTGATTCTGGACATCTGCTCAGGAGTGATGGCCTCAAAATGGGTAAAGTCAAAACGAAGTCTGTCAGGTTCAACGAGTGAACCTGCCTGATGAACATGGTCACCCAAAACCTCACGAAGTGCTCTGTGAAGCAGGTGGGTAGCACTGTGTGCTCTTCCAACGGCCAGTCTGTGGTCTTTATCATAGCAGACTTTAACATCTGCACCATTTACAATCTGACCTTTTGTGACAACACCGTAGTGCATAAACTTATTGCCCTTGTTCTTCTGAACATTGTTTACCTTAAACTCGAAGTCATTTCCGAAGATGTAACCCTTATCTCCGACCTGACCGCCCATTTCGGCATACATAGTTGTTTTATCAAGAACAAGAATAGCCTCGGCTCCGGATGCAATCTCGTCACGAAGCTCGCCCTCTGCCACGATTGCAAGAACCTTGCCTTCACATTCCTGACTGTCATAGCCAAGGAACATGGTTTCAGGCATATCCTTACCGAATTCAATGCCGGCCCAGCCAAGGTCACCCAAAGCCTCTCTGGCTTTTCTGGCTCTTGTTCTCTGCTCATCCATGAGAGCCTTGAATTCGTCCTCGTTAACGCTCATACCCTCGTCTTCACACATTTCTCTTGTAAGGTCGATGGGGAAACCATAGGTGTCATACAGCTTAAAGGCATCGGCTCCGGAGAAAACATTTTCACCTTTAGCCTTGTGCTCGGAAAGAAGCTCCTCGAATATTTTCATGCCGGCGTCGATTGTGCGGGCAAAGTTTTCTTCTTCGGTTTTAATCACCTTGGTGATATAGCCCTGTTTTTCACGAAGATCGGGGTACTGCCCCTCGTTTTCCTGAATAACAGTCTCGACAACACGGTAAAGGAAAGGCTCGTTTACGCCCAGAAGCTTTCCGTGACGGGCGGCACGACGAAGCAGGCGGCGAAGAACATAGCCTCTGCCCTCGTTGGAAGGCAGAACTCCGTCGCAAATCATAAACACAGAGCTTCTGATATGGTCGGTAATAACACGGAGAGAAACATCCATTTTGTGTGATTTTCCGTAGTAAGCACCTGTAATTTCACTTACCTTATGAGTAATGTTCATAACGGTGTCAACATCAAAAAGGGAGTCAACATCCTGACATACAACAGCCAGACGCTCAAGTCCCATGCCTGTATCTATATTTTTCTGGATAAGGTCAGTATAGTTTCCGTTGCCGTCGTTATCAAACTGAGAGAAAACGTTATTCCAGACCTCCATATATCTGTCGCATTCACAGCCTACAGTGCAGCCCGGCTTACCGCAGCCGTATTTCTCTCCACGGTCATAGTAAATCTCAGAGCAGGGACCGCAGGGGCCGGCACCGTGCTCCCAGAAGTTATCCTCTTTTCCAAAGCGGAAAATACGCTCGGCAGGAATTCCGATTTCTTTATTCCAGATTTCAAAAGCCTCATCATCATTTTCATAAATAGAGGGATAAAGTCTGTCCGGATCAAGACCAACCCATTCGGGCGAAGTAAGAAACTCCCAGCTCCAGGCAATAGCCTCGTGCTTAAAGTAATCACCAAAGGAGAAGTTACCGAGCATTTCAAAGAAAGTACCATGGCGTGAGGTTTTTCCTATATTTTCAATATCACCTGTACGAATGCATTTCTGACAGGTGCAGACTCTGCTGCGAGGAGGAACCTGCTCTCCTTTAAAGTAGGGCTTCATGGGAGCCATACCGGAGTTTATTAGAAGAAGGCTTGCATCGTTCTGGGGAATGAGTGAAAAGCTGGGAAGGCGGAGATGCTCTTTTGTTTCAAAAAATTTCAGAAACATCTCACGAAGTTCATTAAGTCCGAATTTTTTCATTATTTTTTCCTCCAATTTTTGACTGTGACATAAGCAGTAATAGGCTAAAGCTGCAAAAAATATACCTCCGCCCCTAAACAGGGGCGAAGGTTAAAACGCTGTACCACCCTGATTCGCTCTTCATGCAATGCAAAGAGCCTCAGAACATCCTTAACGCGGAAAAACGCTCCGATTTCTCGGAGTGGCTCAGAAGCGGCCGCCGAAATGAGGCATAAGGTCTCGCAGCAAAACGACCTCTCTCTGAAATGCTCTAAATCGGTTCTTTTCGTCACAGCCAAACTTATATTAACTTATTATTACTTTATATACTCCTCTATTCTACTGATATACGCAGCATTTGTCAAGTACAAAAAGACGCATTATCAGTAGTTTTTCACAATAATACATACATTACCCTGATATTTCGGAAACAAGAAAAAAGAACCCGACCATATGATCGGGTTTTAATTCCTATATCAGGCTCTTGGGTGAGCTTTATTATACACATCTTTAAGCTGTTTTTTTACAAGCTGAGAATATACCTGAGTTGAAGAAATGTCCGCATGGCCAAGCATTTCCTGAATAGCATGAATATCTGCCCCGTTCTCCAGCAAATGAGCCGCAAAGGAGTGGCGAAGAGTATGAGGGGTAATATCCTTCTCAATCCCTGCCATCTTCTGGTAGTGTTTTATAAGCTTCCAAAAGCCCTGCCGTGACATTCGTTCACCGCTGACGTTTACAAAAAGGGACTGTTCATCAGGCATGGCTATCATCTGGGGACGAACAAGGTTTATGTAGTCGCTAAGCGCCTTTACAGCTGCGGAATACATAGGTATATAGCGTTCCTTATTTCTGCTGTGGCAGCGGATTACGCCGGCTGCAAGATTGATGTCACTCATATTCAGGTCAATAAGCTCGGTCACTCTGATTCCGGTAGCGTACAGAAGCTCAAGCATCGCCTTATCCCTGTAACCCTTGGCGTCAACGCAGCGTGGCTGTTCAAGAAGCAGATCTACTTCCTTACTGGTAAGGATTTCAGGAAGCTTAGGCTTGCTTTTTTCAGGGACAAGTTTTGCTGCCGGACTGCTTTTGATTATCTGCTTAATACATAAAGTGGAATAAAGATTTTTAAGCGAGGCAATACTTCTCGCAACTGTCGAAACTGATTTACCCTTAGCCTTTAACGAAGCTTCATAATCCGAAAGGGTCTTTTCATCAGCCGTAACAATATCTTTATCTGTATTGTGCTCCAGATAATCCGCAAACTGTCTGACATCACGAAGATAAGAACTGAGGGTGTTAGCCGATGCTTTTTTCTCATTTATTAAATAATTTTCAAATAGTTCTATAATTTCCGAATTGAGCATGGACCACGCCCTCCTTCTCTATAAATATTACTTCATTATAAATGTAAGTGCTGCAGCAGCTGCTATCAGAAAGAATGCCGAAGATAACTGGTATTTGTTAAAGGTTTCCTTACCGGTCAGACTGTTATTGCAAAGAAGTTTAATCAGCATTTCCGAAATCTTCATGCCATGGACTGCAATAACGAAAAAAGACGGAGTAATAATTCCAAAGCAAATCAAAGCATCGGCTCTAAGCGGAGCTCCAGACATAAATCGGTCGGTAATCATCGAAATCACACTATAGCTTACAGCTCCGAAAAAAACTGAACAAAGCGGAAGAAACAAAAGCCCGAAAATCGAACAGGCCAATATAAAACATATAGCAAGAGCAAAAGTTATGCTCTTAATACCATACTTGCAGCAACACTCCGAAAGTTGACACCCGTCGGAATACTTCCATGCCAATGCAAGTCCAATACAATAGCAAAGAAATATCAGAATTGAGAAAACCAACTGAGTTTTACTGCCCTGCTGCGCCTTCATCATGCTTCACCGTTTGACTCTGATTTGTCACATAAGTGAAAGTGATTAACATAACGGAAACTCATTGGTAACAATATATTACAAAACCGCAAACAAATCAAGTCCTTTTTTTGAAAAAATAAAAAATAATTTTCATTTATGTCAACTTTAATTTTAAATTTGAAATCAATCTGCCGTTTTTCCATGCAGCATTATCAAATGTCTGCAATGTTAGGCTGCTTTTCTGCAAACAATTTCAAATTTTTCTCGTTATATTATGTAAACTTTATCTGTGAAAAGGATTTTTGCGTTTAAACTTTCTGCCTGAACTGTTTCCCTTAAAAAAGGACGACATAACACAGCCCAGTAAACAGCCGGAAAGCGTAAATGAAACAACGCTTAATATTCCGGAGGGTTTCATGCAATCCCCTTTTATTATAAAACCAACAGTTAGCAGCAATATTGTCAAGGCTGCCGACAAAATGAAGCCTTTAACTAAAAGGCCGTTGTTATTTCCTTTCAAAGCTAAAGTTCCGGCCAAAAAAGCTGTAGCAAATGACAGTGCGGAGCTAATATAGCCAATAGATGATGAACTGATGCTGCATTTGCTGACCACAGCACTCAAAATCAGCAGCAATACAAGCGCAGAAATTGACCATACTACAATACCTCTAAAAAGAAATTTCAGATCCAACCCACGAACAGAATTTGAATCAGACAAAAAAACACCCCCGTCATAATAGATTAGTAAATCCTATTACGAACGGGAGTGAAAAATTCTCTGTATAATTATTTCTTCTTTTTGTTTCTTGCTTCAGCTTCAGCTGCTTCCATCTTTGCGGTGGTGGAAATAGACCATTTCTTAGCCTGAATGCGGACTCTGTCCTCACCGGTCTCAAAAGTAATGGTGTCCTCGGTGACCTGAACAATCTTACCGGTCAGACCGCCGATAGTGGTGATTTCATCACCAAGGCTCAGGGAAGAACGCATCTCGTCAGTCTTTTTCTTTTTCTTGTTTTCGGGGCGAATAATAAGAAAATAGAAAATGACGAACATGAGGATGAGCGGGAACAGAAGAGAGAACATGCCACCGCCTGCAGCTGCCTCAGGCGCTGCTGTAAGAATCAAAGACATACGGGAATTACCTCCAAAAAAATTATATTAGACATTATACGCCTTTAAGTCCAAAATTTCAAGTCTCTATATCCTTTTATCTATTTTTTGCGAAAATTCGTTTCTGAATTCACCGAAAGTACCCTTGTCAAGGTTGTCTCTTATACGCTGGGTCAGGCTGTTGTAGAAATACAGGTTATGCATAACAGCAAGACGCATTGCAAGCATTTCCTCTGCTTTAAAAAGGTGTCTTATATATGCTCTGGAATAACGCTGACATACAGGGCAGCTACACTTAGGGTCAATGGGCAGGCTGTCTCTTGAGTATTTCTCATTTTTTATATTGATTACGCCGTCCCAAGTGTTCAGGTGTCCGTGTCTGCCGTTTCTGGCAGGCATAACGCAGTCAAAGAAGTCCACTCCTCTGGCAACGCTCTCAATTATATTGGACGGAGTACCAACGCCCATAAGGTATCTGGGTTTATCCTTGGGCATATACTCCTCAACAGCTTCGATCGTATCATACATTTCCTGATGGGTTTCACCTACGGCAAGTCCGCCTATTGCGTATCCAGGCAGGTCAAGCTCCGCAATTTTCTTCATGTGTTCAATGCGGATATCCTTAAATGTAGCCCCCTGATTTATTCCGAACAGCATTTGTCCAGGGTTTACCGCATCATCCATGCTGTTATATTCCGCAAGAGCCTTTTTACAGCGCTGAAGCCAGCGATAGGTTCTGTCACAGGAATTCTGAACATAGGGTCTGGGAGACGGGATTTTTATACATTCATCAAAGGCCATGGCAATATCTGAGCCTAAGTTTGCCTGAATTCTCATGCTCTCTTCCGGCCCCATAAAAATATGGCGTCCGTCAACGTGGGAGTTGAATTTAACTCCCTCCTCAGTTATCTTGCGAAGCTTTGCCAGAGAGAATATCTGAAATCCGCCGCTGTCGGTAAGAATAGGGCCGTCCCATGTCATAAACTTATGCAGACCGCCCATGTCTTTGATCAGTCCGTCACCCGGTCTTACATGAAGATGATAG
>JARHZW010000039.1 GCA_029264685.1 Candidatus Limivicinus sp. | reverse complement strand
GCCGGCGTTCTAACCAGCTGAACCACTCGGCCACAGCTCCATTAATATAACATCTACCCCCCTATTTGTCAATACTTTTTTCAAAAATTTTTTGAGTTTTTTCCATTTTTTTCATTGCCTTTATCTCGTGCCCCATATATTGTGTAGTTGTGCCCTATTTTTCACAGCTTCATGCTAAATATAGATCAGCCGTTTTAATGATTTTTTAAGTTTTTCTCTGAATTGACCCGCTTCTGAACAGAATTTTTCGTATTTTTTCCTTATTCAGCAAAATTTTTAATGAATTTCTCAAGAAAAAAAGCTCCCCTGGGTGGGGAGCTTTCAGCTTTATTTTTCGTTTTTACTTTTTTCCTGCTCTTCTTTTTCGATATGCTCATTAAGTCTGCGGCAAAGCTCCCGAATTTCCGTGCTGACAGGGTCTGAAACATGGATCTGATCCACATCTCTTACATAATTCACTTTCTCTCCCGCTATCTTTACAACCTTTGCAGGAATACCGACGGCAGTGCTGTCCTCGGGAGTATCCTGCAATACCACCGAGTTTGCGGCTATTCGGCTGTTGCTGCCTACATTTATAGGCCCAAGCACCTTTGCACCTGCTCCTATAAGCACGTTGTTGCCTATAGTGGGATGACGCTTGCCCACATCTTTTCCGGTACCGCCCAGAGTAACGCCGTGGTAAATAAGGCAGTCGTCCCCGATCTCCGCTGTTTCTCCTATAACAATACCCATGCCGTGGTCTATAACAAGCCGTCTGCCTATAGTGGCACCGGGGTGTATCTCAATTCCGGTCTTTTTGCGGCTGCGCTGAGATATATAACGGGCAATAAAGCTATGCCCATGCTCATAAAACCAATGCGCTTTCCTATGGCTGCGCACAGCCTTTACGCCGGGGTAGAGCAGCAGTATCTCCACCGAGCTTCGTGCCGCCGGATCTCTCGCCTTGTAGGCGCCTATCAATTCTCTTAAATCTTTAAACATATTTCTGTCCCCTTCTTAAAAGCTTTTGTTCCTGTTATTATATGCTCACGGACGAAACGGGGACATCGGCAGTTATGCCGTGCAATATAGCTGTGTTTCATGTTCTTACTCCGAAGATTTTAATTCCTATATCTTTTATAGGATAAGGATTATACCTTATATTCCTCCCTTTGTCAAGTCAGGTAGCTTGTAATATTTACTTTTTTTATTCAATACTTTAAGCCTCGGCTTCTCTTGCAAATAAGCCTTTGCAATGTTATAATTATAAAATATATATTGTATAGTAACTATAATTAGATTTCTTAGGAAATTTAAGCCTTTTTGCTTTAAGACAAATGCAATTTTATCTTCTTTCTGGGAGGAAACAGATATGAAAAAAAAGCGTGCAATAACCGCTGTAATTTCCATTATTTATGTTGTATTCCTGCTTTTATGCAGTTACTCCGGACCGGTGAAGGACGGGCCTGTGTATGCACCTCTCCACGGTCCGAGGGAAATAATTTTTTCTTCCGGCTCGTTCCCCGAGGACAGCACGGAGCTTAATCTGGTTATACAGCCTCAGGAGCTTGAGCTGCTTGATTACTTTAAGGACCTTAAATCCGTTGACTTCAGCGGCAGCACCTGTTACGAGCAGCTCCACGCATGGGAAAAAGCCCATCCCGATGTTGCAGTTACATACAGCTTCTCCTTTCCTACCGGCGCCACCGCCGACAACCACACAGAAGCTTTGGACCTTTCGGGAATTAACAGTTCAAACCTTGCAGACACCATAAGTATTCTCAAATATGCTCCCAATCTCAAAAGCATAAACTTAGGTGAGGCCACTCCAGAGGCTTCCCTTAGTGCAGAAGAGGTGGCCTCAATTCAGGCCGCCGCCCCCAACGCCAAGCTTGACTATAAGATTCAGCTCCTCGGAGATTTTGTCAGCCTTGATGTTGAGACGCTGGATCTTTCCACTTTAGCCGTTGAGAATGTGGACGAAGTTTCAGCTGCGCTTAAATGCCTCTCCAACTTAAAAACCGTAACTTTGGGCAGCGAAGAGACCAACGACCTGAGCATTGACAACATTGTTCAGCTGGAAAACGCCGCTCCAAATGCTGTTTTTGATTACAGCTTCTCCCTCTATGAGCAGGCTCTTAATACCTCTGACGAAACAGTTAGCTTCAGCCACATTCCCATGACCGACCGTGGCGCCGCCGTGAGGAAAATTCTGCCCATGATGAAGAGCTGCAAATACCTTGATATGGATTCCTGCGAGGTTTCCAATGAGGACATGGCCTCCATCAGAGCTGATTTTCCTGATATTAAGGTGGTCTGGCGAATCTGGTTCGGCAGCCACTATAGTGTCAGAACCGATGTTGAGAGAATTCTTGCCTCTAAACCCTCAAAGGGCGGTACGCTTAACGACAAGGAGGTAGAGGTTCTCAAGTACTGCACCGACGTTAAATATATGGATCTGGGCCACAACGAGGCCATAACGAACCTGTCCTTTGTCAACAGTATGCCGAATCTTGAAGTGTTTATCTGCGCCATGAACCCCATTTCCGACATTTCATATCTGGCAAACTGCCCCAAGCTTGAGTATTTGGAGCTGAACACCACCAAGGTGGCAGATTTAAGCCCTCTCTCCGGTCTAAAAGAGCTGCGCCACCTGAATATTGCGAACTGTGAAAATGTTTCCGACATTTCTCCCCTTTACGGCCTTACCGAACTGGAAAGGCTTTGGATAGGCAGTATAGACCCCGTCCCTCCCGAGCAGGTAGAAAAAATGCAGCAGTGCGCCCCCAACTGTGACATCAACACCGTAACGGTTGACCCCACAGGCGGAAAATGGCGTTTGCAGGGCTACACGGAGCTGAGCCTTCAGCGTTACGAAGAGACCGGCTGGCTGCAGGAGGTTCTGCACCCCCGCTACGAGCTTTTGAAGAAGCAGTTCGGCTACACAGATGCAGACTTCTCATTCACATGGAACGACCCGCTGTATTGATCGTTTGTTCTTAAATTATATTTTCTGAAATCAGAGGTAGAATTACATGAAAAGAAAGTTCAGAATTCTCACTAATTGCGCCGCTCTGGGTCTTTCCTGCATCCTGCTTGCCGGCTGTACGACCCGTGTTTCTTTTGAAAACGGGAGCTTCGGCAGTGACGAAACGGAAATAAAGGTTGCGTTAAAAGAAGGAGAATACTCCAAGCTCGATAAATTTACTCAGCTCAAATCCGCCGACCTGAGTTTAAGTGAAAATCCCGCCGAAATTTTGGCATGGGCTCAGGCGCACAAGGATGTAGAGGTAAAATATACCGTTACCCTGCCTGACGGCACCGATGTTTCCAGTGACTCGGACAGCCTTGATCTGACAGGCTTCAAGCCGGAAGATACCGACGCTCTGGCTGAAGTGCTCAAGCTGCTGCCGGAGCTTAGGAAAGTCAGTCTGGGCAGTGGATTTACCCGTGAAAATCTGGAAACGCTGGTCAATGCCGCACCTCAGCTTGAATTTGACTATCAGTTTTCAATACTTGGTTCAAAATACGATTTGGGCACTCAAGCTTTAAGCTTTGAAACGCTGACTCACAGCTCTGCTGCGGAGCTTTTAAACTGGCTACCTTTTATGAAAGAGCTTAAAAGTGTGAATTTAGGCACTCAGGCACCGGAAGACCCCATGAGTTTTGACGATATTGAAGCTCTTAAAGCCGCCGCTCCCGAGGCAGATTTTGAATATGCCTTTTCTGCCTTCGGGCAGGAAATCCGTCTCAGCGACAGTGTGCTCAATTTCAGCCATATTCCCATGGACGACAACGGTGAGCTGGCTCTTAAAATAGCAAAGCTGATGCCAAATCTTACAAGCCTTGACATGGACAGCTGCGGCGTGTCGGATCAGCGCATGGCCGAAATTCGAGATGCTCTGCCAAATGTGAATGTTGTCTGGCGCATCTGGTTTGGGCCTACAAGCAGATACAGTGTGCGTACAGATGTTGAGCGTATTCTGGCCTCAAACCCCGGTATGGGCGGAGATATAACCCATGAAAATACCGAAGCATTAAAATACTGCACAAAAGTAAAGTTTCTGGATCTGGGTCACAATACAACTCTGGACACCATTGAGTTTGTAAGGTATATGCCGGATCTGGAGGCTGCCATCCTTGCAATGAACTGCTGGAGCGATCTTTCACCTCTGGAAAACTGCCCGAAGCTTAATTACCTTGAAATACAGACAGGTGCTGTCAGCGATCTGAGACCTTTGGCCAAGCTGAAAAATCTCCGTGACCTGAACATCTGCTACAATTTCGCTCTCCATGATATATCTCCCCTGTATGAGCTTACACAGCTTGACCGCCTGTGGATAGGTCTATATACACCCGTCCCCGCAGAGCAGATAGAGCATATGCAAAAGTGCGCTCCGAATTGTGAAATTGACACGCAGGTTGTGGACCCCACTTCCGGCACATGGCGTTATCTTGGAAACGACGAATACGGCTTTATGCAGCTGGCTCCCCGATATAAGCAGCTCCGTGAGGAACTGCGGTATGACTTAGGTCCCGAGGCCTATTCCTATTCATGGAACGACCCTTTGTATTGAAAATGTCCTTTATTCCCTGAAAGGAGCTTATAATGTCCCGCAGAAAAAAATTTATTCTTATAACCGCAGCAGTTCTTCTCTGTGTTTTTGCCCTCACGGGCTGCGGTGAGAAAACCGTCCTTGGGGACAGGAGGTTTTCTTCCGGTGCAAGGAAAATTACCGCCGTAATCAGTGCAGACGAGGCCGCAAAACTGGAGGAATTTCCTAAACTGAAGTTTGCCGACCTAAGCGGAAGCAAATGCTACGAGGAAATTCTGAATTTCCGACAGGCTCATCCTGAAATCGACCTGGTTTACACCGTAGAGCTGCCAGACGGCACTGTAGTTGATAACAGCACCACTTCCCTGTCTCTTTCAAAAGAAGCCGCAGAAGCGGCGGAAGAGACCGCAGAAGCTATAAAATATTTGCCGGAATTGGTTGAAATCGAGCTTAACCATGATAATCTGACAAATCTTAAAGCAATTTACTCAATAAGCTCTCTCCGTCCCGATATGAGCTATAACTGTGATGTTTTAGTAAACGGAAGCCCTGTGTCCCAGTCGGATGTAAGCCTTAAAATGCATGGTCTTAATGAAGCCGGCGCCGGTGAGCTGTTATACGCTCTGCCTGCCATGTCCCAGCTTAAAACCGTAGATTTAGGAAGCTCCGCAGAAAGTCCGGAACTAAGCTTTGAGCAGATACACGAGTTTCAAACTCTGCGTCCGGATGTGGAGTTCCTGTACGATTTTGAACTGTTCGGCATCCCCTTTTCACTGAGTGACACTGAAATGGATTTAAACCATGTCCCTATGGATGATCAGGGTGAGATGGTCAAAAACGCCGTGAGCTGTATGCCAAAGCTTAAATTTCTGGATATGGACAGCTGTGGAGTCTCAGACGAGGCCATGGCCTCCATTCGGGACCGGTTTCCCGATGTAAAAGTGGTCTGGCGTGTCTGGTTCGGAGATAATTACAGCGTCCGCACAGATGTCGAAAAAATTCTGGCCTCCAAGCCCTCCGTCGGCGGAAATCTTAACGGCACCAACTCTCAGGCGCTTATGTACTGCACAGACGTAAAATATATTGATTTGGGTCATAATGAAGTTTTGCCCGATATTTCCTTCGTGGCCAATATGCCCAAGCTGGAAGTGGCGATCCTGCCCATGTCAACATACAGCGATATAAGCCCGCTGGCAGGCTGCACGGAGCTTGAGTATCTGGAAATTCAGTCTACAAATGTGTACGACCTGAGCCCGCTGTCCGGTCTTAAAAAGCTAAAGCATTTGAACATCGGCAATCTGCCCTTCCTGAACGATATAAGTCCGCTGTATGAGCTGCCGCAGCTGGAACGACTCTGGATAGGCAGCATTGACCCCGTGCCTCAAGAGCAGATTGAAAAAATGCAGTCAATAGCCCCTAAATGTGAAATCAACACCACTGCCTATGACCCCACCGACGGCGGATGGCGCTACAGAGCAAACAAAACCGGCCTCGACCCCAGATATGAAAAGCTTATGGAGCAGTTCCAGTATCAAAAGGGAAATGCGGCCTATTCCTTCTCGTGGAATGACCCCCTGTATTGATAAAAAGTTCCGTGAAATAATACGGAACTTTTTTATAAAGTTTTTATAAATTTACTTGCGTATGAGCGTCAGGCAATATATAATTAGTCAGTAAAAAAATAGACCGGAGGTTAAAAATATGTCATCTAACAGCCGCCCCAGTAATATGGAACGCATTACAACTCCTGAGCTTGCAGAGAAGTTCATAGCTGAACAGCTGGAAGCACTCCGTGCTCAGATTGGTGATAAGAAAGTACTTCTTGCACTTTCCGGCGGAGTAGACTCTTCTGTAGTCGCCGCTCTTTTGATAAAAGCCGTAGGCAAACAGCTTGTCTGTGTTCATGTAAATCACGGCCTTCTCCGCAAAGGTGAGCCCGAACAGGTTGTTGACGTTTTCCGCAACCAGATGAACGCAAATCTTGTTTATGTTGACGCATCCGAGCGTTTCCTGGAAAAGCTCAAGGATGTCACCGAGCCTGAGCGCAAGCGCAAGATCATCGGCGCTGAGTTTATCAGAATTTTTGAGGAAGAGGCAAGAAAGCTGGAAGGAATTGAATTTCTCGCTCAGGGAACTATCTACCCTGATATTCTCGAAAGCGGCGGCGTAAAGTCTCACCACAATGTTGGCGGTCTGCCTGAGGACATGCAGTTTGAGCTGGTTGAACCTCTCAAGTTTCTTTATAAGGACGAAGTCCGTGTTGTAGGTCTGGCTCTTGGCCTGCCTGACAGTATGGTATTCCGTCAGCCTTTCCCCGGTCCGGGTCTTGGTGTGCGCTGCCTTGGCGCAATAGACAGAGCAAGACTGGAAGCTGTCCGTGAGTCTGACGCAATACTTAGAGAAGAGTTTGCAAAGAACGGTCTTGCCGATAAGGTCTGGCAGTATTTCACCGTGGTTCCGGATTTCAAATCCACCGGTGTTAAAAATGGCGAGCGCAGCTATGATTGGCCCGTGATTATAAGAGCAGTCAATACCGTAGACGCAATGACCGCCACCGTGGCTCCTATCCCCTTCGAGCTGCTGCAGCACATAACCGAGCGTATAACCTCCGAAGTTCCTTCCGTTAACAGAGTCCTGTTCGACATGACTCCCAAACCCGTCGGAACCATCGAGTGGGAATGATCTCATAACCTGACTTTCCCGGTTCAAGAGCCGGAAAAGTAGCGATTTCGGAGCTTCGTGGCAACGAAATGGCAACAAAAACTCATTATTGATAGAAAAAGAGCTAACTGGTTTTGTGAA
>JARHZW010000027.1 GCA_029264685.1 Candidatus Limivicinus sp. | reverse complement strand
GTGCTTATTATTCACATTGCAGTGGTGGACGACCCTTTGACCAGAGGAGTGGTGGAGCCTCACACCTGGCTCATTGTTGCGGCGGCGGTGCTGTCGCTGCTGATTATAAGTCAGTTTGTGGCGCTGCTGTGGATAAAGCGTATTACAAGGCCGGCGGAGGAAATTTCCAAAGCAGTGGAGAAAGTGGCTAAGGGCGAATTTGATGTTAAGATAGACTGCTCGGGCTTTAAATACGAAATGCTGGAGCTGGGGAACAACCTGAACAAAATGATAGAGGAGCTAAACAGCATTGAGCTTATGCGCTCTGATTTCGTTTCCAATGTTTCCCATGAATTCCGTGCGCCGCTGTCCACGATTCAGGGCTATGTGACCCTGCTTTCAAGCCCTATGACCACGGAGGAAAAGAAAAGCGAATACTTTCGCCTTCTTAGGGACTCCACCCGTCAGCTCTCCTCTCTGGTGGACAATGTGCTGAAGCTTTCAAGGCTTGAGTCCCAGAACATTCTGCCCCAGAAATCCCTTTTCAGCCTTGACGAGCAGCTGAGGAGAGGGGTGCTGATGTTTGAGCGGGAGTGGTCCGAAAAGGAGCTGGAGCTGGAACTGGAGCTGCCCGAATGTCAATATTTAGGAAACGCCGAAATGCTCTCTCAGGTGTGGACAAACCTTATAGGCAACGCCGTGAAGTTCAGCCCTCAGGGGGGCAGGATAGGCGTAAAGCTGGATGACAGTCAGCCCGAATATATATCCGTCAGCATTTGGGACACGGGAGAGGGCATGAGCCCTGAAGTGCAGAAGCATATCTTTGAAAAATTCTATCAGGCGGACACTTCCCGAAAATCCGAGGGCAACGGTCTTGGGCTTGCGCTGGTCAAAAGTATATGCCAGCTCACAGACAGTGAAATTTCCGTGGAAAGCAGGCAGGGACAGGGCAGCTGCTTTACGGTGCGGCTTAAACAAAGTTTAATGCAAAATTAACATTATGACCATTTAAGCGTAAACAATTTGATGGTAGAATAAAATAAAGAATATTATGGAAACGGTGAATTAAATGAATATAGCTAAAATCATGACCCCGAAGGTTTTTACTGTGCTGCTCCACGAAAATAACACCGTGCGGCAGGGATACGAGCTTATGAAGGAGAAGGGCTACACTGCCATTCCTGTTCTGGACAGTGAGGAGCGCTATGCAGGAGCTGTCACGGAGGGGGATTTTCTCCGCTTTTTGATGGAAACGGAGGAAGAAAACTGTGATGTGAGGGATAAAACCGGAATAGGCAGCATTATGCGGCCCAGCTTCTGCCGCCCCATACATATCGACGCTGACGAGGACGCAGTTATTAACGCCATCATTCAGCAGAATTTTGTCCCTGTGGTTGATTCTCAGGAGGCACTGTGCGGAATAGTCACCAGAAAAAAAGTTATCGAGTATCTGGCAGGCAGACTGGACTGAGCAGCAGAAAAAAATTAGAAATTCCGGAGAGAAATCTTCGGAATTTTTTCTATACACGAAAAAAGCCGTAATTTAAAAATATCCTGATTTTTTGCCGAATATTATTGCAATACAGGGGAAGTTGTGCTATTCTAACTGAGGTTAGGCTTGCCTAACTCAAAGAGCGAAAGCTTTGCTCAAGGGAGGCAGCTGTATGCTGGCAGAAATTTTCAGTGAAATTGTGCATGAGCCTGTAAGCGACAAAGTCAGTCTTTACAAGCTTACCGCCGCAGGAGACTGCACCGACAGAGAGTGCAGACCCTCGAAAAAACAGGCGGCGGGAAACAAAATAGAGCTTATTTTTTGTCTTGACGGTTCTTTTTCCCTTGGCGTCGGCAGCGGAAACAGGGCGGAAATCTCAAGGGACAGCATTGTTCTCATATCCCACGAGGCGGATGTTAACTCCCTTGCTGTGCATGAAGCACTCAGCGCCTACAGCCTTGTTTTAGACAGGGACACTTTCCGCAGCTTTATGAGTCTTTACACTGCTCTTGACTGCAAAAGTTTGGGTTTTGATGAAATTCAGGGGATTTTGATGCTTAACGGCGGCTTTATGGTGCTAAGGCACTGCTTCTGGAGCAGAAGCTTTTTTACCATTCTGCACAGCATTTCTCCTGCCGAACAGGGCATATACTGCGTGCTGAAGGCCGCAGAGCTGCTGTACCTGCTCGGCACACATCAGGATTTTTCCGCCGATATGTTCAGTCCTGCTGCCATGCCTGAATATCTGGGGCAGACTCTCAATTCCATAGGCAGCTACATTGAAAATCATCTGGACGGGAAGCTGAGTATTTCCGCTCTGGCACGACGGTTCAATCTTTCGCCCACCACGCTGAAAAATAAATTCAGGGAATTTTACGGTCAGCCTGTACACAGCTGGATCCTTTCACGCCGTATTCAAAAAGCGGCAGAGCTGCTGCGGTTTACCGATATGACGGTTTTGCAGGTGGCTCAGGCAGTGGGCTATGAAAGCACCAGCCAGTTTAATGTTAACTTTAAAAACACTTTCGGAATTTCCCCCAGTGCATATAGAAAAAATGTCCGAAACAGTAAAAATGTGGCTGATTCCGTTGGAAATTTAAGCTGATATGTCGTATAATACCTTAATGGCCAAGGGCCGTTTACAAAAGTTATTACGGAGGTTCAATTATGAAGTCACATAAGTTTTGGGCCTGGGGTGCTGTTATCTGCATGGTAATGGTCATGATTACAGGTTACAGACGCAAGTAAAAAAATTATCGAAAGGAAGTATATGATATGAGCAACTATTCCAAAATCGCACTTTTCGTCGGCGGTACTGTTTTCGGTTCTGCCGGTTTTAAGCTTCTCGCTTCCAGAGAGGCTAAAAAGGTCTATGTCCACACCACCGCCGCAGGCCTGCGTGTTAAGGACTGCGCCATGAAAACAGTTACATCCATTCAGGAAAACGCCGCAGACATTCTGGCTGAGGCAAAGGAGCTTAACGAGGCCCGTGCCGCCAAAATCGCCGCTGAAAAGGCTGAGGCTGAAATCAAGGATGAAGCTCTTGCAGGAGCAGAGGCCTGAGTTAAGATAAGAAGCTTTGCGGGAGCCGTTGCTCGGCTCCCTTTTTCTTTGGAGGATACTGATGAAGGCTCAAATTTTGCATGAAAGCAAGGGGCGTATGCGTATTGCTCTGTCTGCGGGAGAGATGTCTCCGGAGCAGGCGGATCTGATGGAGCAGTGGTTCAGGCAGCAGGCCTGGGCGCTGGACATCAAGGTGCATGAGCGCACCTGCTGTTTGATTATAAACTACCGTGGAGCGAGGGAGCAGGTCATTCACGCAGTGGCAGGCTTTTCATGGGCAGAGGCCGAAAAGGAAGTCACTGTTTTAAACCACAGCTCACGGGCCATTAACAGGGAATATGAAGAGAAGCTGGTCACTATGCTTGGCACAAAGGTGTTCTTCCGACTCTTCATGCCCGCTCCCATCCGCATTGCCAGAGCCTGCTGGCACATGATACCCTTTTTGCGTAAGGGGCTTTCCTGCGTAATCCGCAGGGAGATGAAGGTGGAGCTGCTGGACGCCCTTTCCATAGGAATTTCTCTTTGCCGTGGAGATTTCGGCACTGCCGACACGGTGATGTTCCTGCTGCGTATAGGCGAGCTGCTTGAGGAGTGGACCCACAAGCGCTCCGTTGAGGATCTTGCACAGTGTATGTCCCTCAATGTGGACAGAGTATGGCTCAAAACCGGAGAAGGAGAGGTCCTTGTTCCCATTTCTCAGGTGGTTCCCGGCGATCTGGTGGTGGTGCGGGCAGGAAGCGCAGTGCCTGTGGACGGCGTGGTGGCCGAGGGCGAGGCGGTTATAAATCAGGCCTCCCTTACCGGAGAGTCCACACCCGTTCCAAAGCATGTGGAAAGCACCGTTTATGCCGGAACCATCGTGGAAGAGGGCGAATGTGTAATTCAGGTGAAGCGGGCAAACGGCGAGAGCCGCTATGACCAGATCATTGCCATGATCGAGGACTCGCAGCAGCTCAAATCCGCCGCCGAAACCAAGGCTGCAAATCTGGCTGACAGACTGGTTCCCTATACTCTGGGGGCAAGCCTGCTGGGTATGTGCCTTACGGGAAATCCCACCCGTGGTCTGTCCGTGCTGATGGTGGACTTCTCCTGTGCGCTGAAGCTGGCAATGCCCCTTGCGGTCCTCTCCGCAATGAGAGAGGCAGGAAAACGGCATATCACCGTTAAAGGCGGCAAGTTCCTTGAAGCTATGGCACAGGCGGACACTATCGTTTTTGACAAAACCGGAACCCTGACCCACGCCTGCCCTCAGGTGGCTATGGTGGTGCCTTTCAGCGGTCAGGACGAGAGAGAAATGCTGAGACTGGCTGCCTGCCTTGAGGAACACTTCCCCCACTCTCTGGCCAACGCCGTGGTGGAGGAGGCAAAGCGTCAGGGCATAGACCATCAGGAATTCCACACCAAGGTGGAGTATCTGGTGGCCCACGGAATTTCAAGCAAGGTCAACGATGTCAGCGTGCAGATAGGAAGCGCTCACTTCATTTTTGAGGATGAGGGCTGCATCGTTCCCCCTGAGGAACAGGAAAAATTTGACAGTCTGCCTAACTGCTACTCCCATTTGTATATGGCGGCTCAGGGACGGCTCATTGCGGTGATCTGCATTTCCGACCCTCTGAGAGAAGAGGCGGCAGCGGTTCTCCGCAGTCTTAAAGCACTGGGAATTAAAAAGACCGTAATGCTCACCGGTGACAACAGCCGTACCGCCTGCGCCATTGCGGAGCAGCTGGGGGTTGACGATTTCAGAGCCGAGGTTCTGCCTGCGGATAAGGCGGAATATATTGCCGACCTTCGTGCAAAGGGACACGGCGTTATCATGGTTGGTGACGGAATTAACGATTCTCCCGCTCTGTCCGAGGCTGATGTGGGAATATCCATAAGCGACGGTGCAGCTCTGGCCCGTGAGATTTCGGATATTACCATTTCCGCCGACGATCTGTGGGAGCTGGCGGAGCTGCGAATGATTGCAATGGGGCTTATGCGCCGTATCCACTCCAACTACCGCTTTATTATAGGCTTTAACGGCAGTCTGATTGTTCTGGGACTTCTGGGCGTGCTTACCCCTGCCGCTTCTGCCGCATTGCACAACACCTCTACTCTGGCCATAAGCCTTAGGAGCATGAGCCAGCTGCCGGAGGCCAAAATCTGCTCTCAATACCGTCTGGCTCAGGGAGAGAACAACTGAATTTTCCGCCCCTTCTCTGCGCTCCTTTTCGGAGCATAATGCATGATAAACAGCTCAGGGGCTGAGATTAAGCCGATGACTCAGGACATTTTCGTCCCCTTGGTCATCGGCTTTTTCATATGTACGGACGGGCGGCACTTTTTGGACAAAGGCTTGCGGTTGACTAAAGATGCAAAATCAATTATACTGATTTGGTTAAATTTTGTAAATTACGGGTGACTGCGGTGGAACTTTCGGAATTCTTTAAAAGGCATAATAAAATTGCTCTTGCCTTTTCAGGCGGTGCAGACTCGGCATACCTGATGTATGCGGCAAAAAAATACGGCGCCCATATTAAGGCCTACTACGTTAAAAGCCCCTTTCAGCCTCTATTTGAGCTTGAGGACGCAAGGCGGCTTGCACAGGAGCTTAACGTGCCTTTAACGGTCATTGAAAGCAATCCGCTCAATGAGGAAAAAATAAGGAAAAACGACGAAAACCGCTGCTATTACTGCAAAAACAGGATTTTTTCCCTGATAAAACAGGCGGCTGAGGAGGACGGGTTTTCCGAGCTTATGGATGGCAGCAACGCCTCGGATTCATGGGCGGACAGGCCCGGAATGAGGGCTTTGGCGGAAATGGCGGTTCTCTCGCCGCTTCGAGAATGCGGCATAGAAAAACAAAGGCTCAGGCAGCTTTCCAAAGATGCAGGTCTGTTTACATGGAATAAGCCTGCCTACGCCTGCCTTGCCACAAGAATTCCACAGGGAATGGAGCTTGACAGGCAGCTTCTGGAAAAAATTGAAAAAGGGGAGGAGTATCTCAGAACACTGGGGTTTTCCGACCTGCGGCTCAGAGTGGTTCAGGGGGGCTTTAAGCTTCAGCTTCCGCAGGAGCAGCTTTCTGCGGCGGTGGAAAAGCGTGAAGATATTCTCCGCTTTTTCGATGAGCTTGGGGAAAATATTCTTCTGGATTTAAAGAGCAGAAAAAGTAATTGACGAGGTAGACAATGAAAAAACAGGCTTTACTGGAAATTTTGCAGGATGTGAGGGACGAGAGGATAAGTCCTGAGCAGGCACTGCTGAAAATAAAAATGGAACCTGTGGACGACATGGGTTTTGCCAGAGTGGACAGGCACAGAGAGCTGCGGCAGGGGGCGGCGGAGGTTATCTACGGTGCGGGAAAAAGCCCTGAACACATTGCAGCCATAGCAAAATCCCTTTTAACTGCGGGACAAAGCCCCGTGCTTATAACCCGCATGAGCCCTGAGGCGGCGGATTTTGTTTCAGAAAAACTGGAGCTTAAATATGACCCAAGCTCTCAAGTGGGAATTATTGGGAAAATGCCCGAAAAAGACGGCAAAGGCACCATTCTTGTGGCAACAGGCGGCACTACCGACATTCCGGTGGCGGAGGAGGCGGCGCTGACCGCCGAGGCCTTGGGAAATCAGGTGGTGCGGCTGTACGATGTGGGAGTGTCGGGCATCCACAGGCTGCTCAGCCATGCAGAGGAGATAATGAGCGCCCGCTGCATAGTGGCGGTTGCAGGCATGGAGGGGGCGCTGCCCTCGGTTATCGGCGGTCTTGCGGACTGCCCTGTGATTGCAGTTCCCACCAGCGTGGGCTACGGGGCGGCTTTCGGCGGCGTGGCCGCTTTGCTGTCCATGCTCAATTCATGCGCCAGCGGCGTGAGCGTTGTGAACATTGATAACGGCTTCGGCGCAGGCTACCTTGCAAGCATGATAAACCATATTTAATATAGTAAACATTAAAAACAAGGGGTGAATACAGGAGAAAAATGAAAGAGCTTTTTTTGGATCTATCTATGGGGGCTGCCGGCGATATGCTTACCGCTGCTCTTCTGGGGTTGGTTGAGGACCGTGAAGAGACCATGAGAGAGCTGAACGGGATCGGTATTCCGCAGGTTTCTTATGAAATTCAGCCTGCCATTCAGTGCGGCATTTCCGGGCTTCACATGAAGGTCAGCTTCTGCGGACAGGAGGAGGGAGCGGAGGAACACTGCTGCCGCCACGGTCACGGACATGAACATGAACATGACCACGGTCACGACCACGAACATAATCACGGCCATGAGCACCGCAGCCTTAAAGATATTGAAAAAACAGTGGCTTCCCTGAAGCTCAGCGAAAAACTGAAAGGGCAGGTGCTGGACATTTACCGCATTGTAGCTCAGGCGGAATGTGAGGTTCACGGCAGGACAATGGAGAACATCCATTTTCACGAGCTGGGCACAATGGATGCGCTGGCGGATATTTGCGCCGTATGCTATCTTATTGATAAGCTTGCCCCTGCACACATAAGCGCAAGCCCTGTCCGTCTGGGCAGCGGCACCGTAAAATGCGCCCACGGCTATATGCCTGTGCCTGCACCTGCAACGGCGCTTATCATAAAAGGTATGCCCGTTTTTGCAGGAGATATAGAAAAAGAAATGTGCACGCCCACAGGGGCCGCACTGGTCAGATACTTTGCGGAGGATTTCGGGCAGATGCCTGAAATGACCGTAGATGCGGTGGGCTGCGGTATGGGCAGCAGGACTTTTGCAGACAGGCCAAACTGCCTGAGAGCCGTGCTTGGGCAGGCTCATGAGGGGGTTATCGAGCTGTGCTGCAATGTGGACGACATGAGCCCCGAGGCCGTAGGCTTTCTGCTTGAAAAGCTTATGGATGAGGGGGCTCTTGACGCATGGTATGAGAGCGTGGGCATGAAAAAGTTCAGACCCGGAGTGATTATCAGCTGTCTCTGCACCAAAGCACAGCGGAACAAAATGCTGAACCTTATTTTTAAGCACAGCTCTACAATCGGCATTCGGGAGACCCTTTGCCGCCGCTATGTTTTAAAGCGTCAGGAGGAAATTCTGGAAAGCCCTTACGGACAGGTGCGTGTGAAATGCTCAAAGGGCTACGGGGTTGAGCGCAGAAAGGCGGAATTTGAGGATCTGGCCCGAATTTCGAGGGAAAGAGACCTGAGCCTTGAGGAAGTAAAAAAACAGCTTTGCCTTTAAGCGTCCCTATGCTTCGGCTGAATTTTCCCCACAGGAATATAATCCTGTGAAAAAGCAGTGGATAAGCCCGTATAAAGAAAAAGAAAACCCGTTTGAGTCACGGATTTGTGATTCAAACGGGTTTTTATATGCTTTTCGTCGGCTCTGAGTTCAGCACCTGGAGCGGCGGAGCACAGGAATAAGTTAAATTTCCACCGCTGTACCCAAAAGTTTTGCGTCGTGCATATTGCAGAAGCCTATCTGGCGGGAGAGCTGGGGATAAGCTGTAAAATCTGACCTGACAACAAAGACAGCACCGCTTTGGGCTGAAATTTCGGTATGCTTCATAATGTTATCCACAATGCGGCAATTTATGCCTGTGCCGCTGAGAGCCTCTGCAAGGTGCTGCGACAGCAGGTCATTTTCGGGGCTGACTATGTAAAGCTCCTTTTCATCGCCAAGCTTCTCTTTTATGTTAAAAAGGATAAGGTTGAACTGCTGCTCGGAATCGAGACCGTCCAGTATTTTAAGCTCGGAACTTCGAATCTTCCGATTGATGAAGTCCTGCTTACGGCTTGAAGGCAGCTCGTAATAACCCAGAAGTGCAATTCCGGCAGCGGCCTCGATATTGTCCTCAAGGCGGAATTTGTTTTGAGAAATGAACTGAACGGAATAGAAAACTGCAAGCAGGATTGCACCGAGAATTCCGCCTGAAATGAATTTATTAACGCTTATGCCGGCTTTCGGAGGTTTATCGCTGATTATTCCGGTACTAAGCTCCTGACGGGACAGAATCTTGCCGTAATACATGGTTTTCTGCTTTTCGTTAAAGGAGTTTTTTATTGTACTGACCTCGTCATACAAGGAGTTGAACTGAAATTCCTTGTCCTCCTGAAAGGCTTTAAGGTCTCTGTCCAAAACCGAAGCCTCCATGGAAATATTGCTGATGGCAAGACTGTGAGCACAGATATTTGAATTTATGGTGTTTTTATATTCGTCAATATTTTCCTGAAGAACCTTCATAATGGTTTTAAGCTGTTCAGGATCGGGGTATTTTATCGTGACCGTAAAGGTTCTGCCGGTAGTGGTAACATTTACCATTTCGTCAAAATATTTAAGGTCTATATCTGAGCCTGCCTCTTTCAGCGCCTGAGCCTTCCAGCCGTTGCTGTTCAGCTTTGACACATAGATAGCTATAATATCCCATGTAAGGTCACTTTCGGTGTCACCGGCATAACGGGTTATGTGCTTTGTGTCTACAAAATAGCTTACACTGGCACGCTGGGTGTTATAAGGGTCCATATTCATTAAGGCAGAATGCTCAATATAATAATTTAGATCCTTCAGCTCGCTGTCCAGCTCTCTGACTTTAAGAACGGTGTTTTTTTCGTCAAAAGACATAGTATTAACAACGTCTTCCACCTGAGCGCCCAGCCTGTTCATTTCAAGAAGAAAAGACAAAGCGGTAAAAATCAAAGCAAAAACCAATGCAGTAATAAAAATGCGTTTCCACCTTTTCATAATATATCTGAAAAGGGACAATAAACTTATCTCTCGTTCCTGATTTTCCATCTTGTGAATTCCTTTGCATTTTACAGTATTAGTGTTTTACAGGCAAAATTTTCCCATTTATATTCTATCAGATTTTTAGAAAAAATCAATATTTCAAATGCTGTAAAGATTAAAATAAGCACTGAAGGATGGAAATAAATACCAAAATTGGCAGAGAAGCTCATGCTTCGGCAGGTGTGGGCTTCCTGATTCTTGCAGCGGATGGTTGACGAGCATGGGCTCACATAGTATAATATCCTCACAAAAGCTCTTGCAGCACTGCCTGTGCGGTTTTACACGAGCTGAAGGAGTACATTATGAAGAAATTTTTTTTGGCAGTTTTGGTTCTTGTAACGGTGCTGGGTCTTTGCGCCTGCGGTGATAAGGATGAAAATAAGCCTGTGTCTCCCTTTGATAATTTTGTCAGCGGTGAAAACGGGCAGGCGGAGAAGGGGCAGCCCTCGTCTCCTGAACCCTCTGCGGTGGTGCTGCCTCAGATAAGGCCTGAGGACGAGTACCTGAGAGGCACATGGATAAACAGCACTTCTATGAATGTCAGCGACACTCTGGATCATTTTTACGGCAGCGACAAAAATTACATGACCTTTTCCGCAAACGGTACAGGCTCTCTTGTTCTGGGCGGAGACTACAGAGATTTAACATGGACACGGGATGAAAACAGCTTTACCGTCTCCTTTCCTGCGACAGGAGAGGTGTTCAGCGGCAGCATTATAAACGAAATAATTTATGAGCTGAACGGCATTGACAACGGCAGCGAGGTTGAATACACCTTCATTAAAATAGTGGAGGGCAAAAAGGGCTGAAGCCTGCGGTCTTAAATCCCTTGATTAAAACTGAATATGGAATTACAAGGAAAAAGCTCCCATATGCGAAAGCATATGGGAGCTTTTCTTTTTTTGAAATAATTGTTCGCAGAAAAGGAGACGGTGCGTTTATTCTTCAAAAATCGACAGGGGCCGTATGATATAGTTTCCTCAGGATGAAAGCTGCCCTTGAGGGCTGCATCGGGAAAAGATTGCAATAAATTCAGAAAAATAGAAATTCGGAGAGAATGGAAAATGAGAAAAGCTTCAATAAAACTACGCAGCATTATGACTGCTCTTATTTGCGCTTCGGCTCTGGCCTTGGCTCTGCTTCTGGGCGGAGGAAGGCTTTTCGGGCTTAAAACCTATGTGGTGCTGTCAGGCTCCATGGAGCCTGCCTTTCCCACAGGCTCCATAATTTATGTAAGGAAAACC
>JARHZW010000100.1 GCA_029264685.1 Candidatus Limivicinus sp. | reverse complement strand
GGTATATTAGCGCCAATTGCGTAAAAACTGTTGTGTAGGTCATTTCGTGCCGCTTTTATATTTAAAAAGCACCGTAAACTTTTTATGGTGCTTTTCTTAATTTTACTAAAGAATAATTGTTTTTTATAGTTAGGCATGTTAGTATAAACCTGAAAATTATCAAAATAATTTTTAGAAAGGAGTATTTTATGCGTAAGTTATTTATTTTCTCTTTAGTTGTTTTTGTTATGCTTGGCTTACTTGCCGGATGCGGTGCGGGCTATCCCCAAACAGAAGATGTAAGTTTTGATCCTAATGAGTCAGCAGCTGATAAAACCATTATTACCTTGGGTGTTATAGGTGAAAACAGTGAAGCTGCTCATTTTGCCGCTTTATTTAATGATGAAAATTCTGACTATTTTGTTGAACTGGTTGAGCTTACAAGGTATAACTATCTTGATGAAATTTCCGGTGACAATGGACTTGCGTCCGATTTAACTCCTGATATGTTGTGGTGTGGTGGTTGGTTTGACCATTCACAGTACAATTCGAAGTGTAGTGAATTAACAGCTTTTGTAGACAATGATGATGTTATAAGGCGTGAGGACTTTGTTCATGGTATTTTAGGAAGCGGTTATGAGGGATCGATTTATTCCATACCCTTAGATTTTTCAATTTGCGCTTATTTTACACCTGCTCCATACTCTGCTGATAAGGATTATTTATTTGATTTAGCATCTTGCGATAGAGAGGTGCTGTTTGAGCGTTTGAATTCATATACCGTTTCAAATATTCTATCAAATCCAAATACCTCTTTTGATGAGATGGGTTTTTCAAACATTATGAGTTTGGGTATTGCTTCTTCTAAAGAAACTTCAGATGCAGATCAATCTTCATTTATTTATTATTTACCTATTCAAAAAAGCTTTGGCACCATTCAGTCCGCAAGGCTTTTTACTGACGGCAATTATACTTTGTGCGGTATCCCTTCAAATAATTCCAATGGCTGTATGTATCAGGTAAATAATGAAATTTGTTTAACAAACTATTGCAGAGACAAAGACGGGGCATTGGAATTTATTCGATTTCTTTTAACTCCTGAACGTCAAATGGAAATGTGCGGTTTGCCTGTTATTGCCGATTGTTTCAACAAGCAGGTAGAGGAAGCTCTCGCATCAGGTGTTTTAATACCAGAAGATGCAGATAAATTAAATTCGCTTATTTCCGAAACCAATATTGTTCAGCATTCCTTGGGAATATACAAAACTGAGATCAAGCAAATGTTCTTTGAGTGCTATAACGGCTGGAAGACTCCTGAGGAAGCTACCGATAAACTGGATGAGTATTTCTGTTGACATTATAATCAATTATTGCCGGGAACTATTAGTTCCCGGCAGTTTTTAATGTTTTTTGGTATTTGCAAAATGGTTATGTGGGGATATTTTCCGATACAATAACGGTTTTATTTTATATAATAAATTGGTATCCTCGTCAGATTGTCATTACAGATTTTAAGAGTTTTTCATTTTTTTCCATATTATTTAACTAAGTGTTAATATTGACTTTTTATATTTTAGAGTATATCATGTTCCCAGTAATTTTAAAGCGGGGTCTGAATATGAAAAAAAGCTCTCTGGCGCTTAATGAAACAAAAAAATGCGTTGGCATTATTTTTTCCACACTGCTGTATTGCTTTGGTATCAATGCATTTCTTGTTCCGCACAATATTTATTGCGGCGGCTTTATGGGCTACTGTCAGGTCTTGAGAACGCTAATTGTTGAATTTTTCGATATTAACCCCAATTTTGATATTGCTTCCATTATCTATTATTGCATAAACATTCCCATTCTCATTTTTGCTTGGTTTAAAATCAGCCATGCATATTTGCTTAGAACTTTGCTCTGTTTAACTGTGATGACTCCGGCACTGGCGCTTATTCCCACACAGGCGCTTCTACCGGATGACAGGCTTGCTTCGTGCCTGATAGGCGGAATTCTATCCGGTGCGGGTGCAGGTTTTTATCTTCGCATGGGCGCCTCAGGAGGCGGAGCTGATGTTATTGGTCTTATTTTAATCAGGGGCAACAAGGGAAAGAGCATAGGCGGATTTAACCTTATGGTTAATATGGTTTTGTACCTGTGCTGCATTTTCTTTTTTGATTTGGGTGTTCTTATCTACTCGGTTATTTTCTCTGTTTTCTTCTCTATATTTATGGACAAGGTCTATACGCAGAATATCAACGAGGAAGTGAAGATAATTACACGTCTTCCGGGAGACCAGATCGGCAAGGCTATAATGGAAGAGATGGGCAGAGGGGTAACGATCATAAACAGCAAAGGTGCATACACAAACGGAGAGAGCCGTATACTTTATGTGGTTCTTTCCAAATATGAAATTCCTTACCTTCGCACTATCGTCAGGGAGTATGACCCTCAAGCTTTCATTGTTGAAAGCGGCTCTGTAAATGTTTATGGAAACTATCTGAAAAAACTTATATAAAGGACTTTCCCACAAAAATGTTGAAAAACGCCAATGGCTCAATATTCTTTGAGCCATTGGCGTTTCCTTTTTCTTAAATTTATTGTGTTTTGATAAAAGTTATCAACAGAAAAAAGCTATGGATAAGGGTTCAATCATTTCATACAGTTATATGGAGCCGTAGTTTTTCTTTACAAACTCCCGTGCTTCTCTGTCGGCTTCGATTACTACCTCTATATCATCCGCAGGACCGTCAAAATGATCTACTGCATCCTGCACGCAGTCGTAAATACGGTTATAGCCCAGCTCTCCACGGAGAAACATATGGACTGCAACTTCATTTGCGGCAGACATTACGCATGGCTTTATACCGCCCTTGTTGGCGCAATCCACGGCCAGACGGAGGCAGGGCATATTTTCAAAGTCCGGAGCTTCAAAAGTAAGGTCTTTAAGTGTGGTGAAGTCAAGGTGCTCACTGCGGCCGGGCAAGCGGCGGGGATAGGTGAGAGCGTACTGAATGGGCAGGCGCATATCAGGGCAGCCAAGCTGGGCGATTACCGTGCCGTCAACAAGCTCCACCATGGAGTGGATAACGCTCTGCGGATGAACGACTATCTGAATGTCCTGCGGTTTTACCCCGAAAAGGTGCATGGCTTCGATAAATTCAAGACCTTTGTTCATCATAGTTGCGGAGTCGATTGAAATTTTAGCGCCCATACTCCATGTGGGGTGCTTTAGAGCATCTGCGGGAGTGATATTTTCAAGAGCCTCACGCTTAATACCTCTAAACGGGCCGCCGGAGCCGGTAAGCAGGATTTTATGGAGCTGCTCTCTGCCTCTGCCTTCCAGACACTGGAAGATTGCGGAGTGCTCGGAATCTACAGGCAGCAGTTCTGCACCGCATTCCGCAACCTTTTTCATCATAATTTCACCGGAGCAGACCAGAGTTTCCTTATTTGCAAATGCAATGCGTTTTTTCTTTTCTATTGCAGCCAGAGTGGGCTTTAACCCAACCGAACCGGATACGGCAGTAACAAGGCAGTCTGCACTGTCTATGGCGGCAGCCTCAGTAAGGGCTTCATCACCCCAGCCTATTTTAACATCCAAATCCGAAAGAGCGATTTTCAGCTCCTTGGCGGCTTTTTCGTTTCCCATTGCTATAAATTCAGGCTTGAATTTTCTTGCCTGCTCTGCAATAAGCTCAACCTGAGAATTTGCAGACAAAGCAACTACCTTTATCCCCAGATTTTCGGCAACATCCAAGGTCTGGCGGCCTATGGAGCCGGTACTACCTATAACTGAAATTTTATAATCCATAATAATTCTCCTTTGTGTATATCTTAAAAAGGATTTTGTGTACAAGATTATACCATGTGTAAGCGGTATAAACAACTCTGTGCTGATTTAGTCAGGCTTGCCTTACATGGCTATTTTTTATTTCTGACAAAGATTAAAAGCGGAAGCACCTCTGTTAAACAGCTTTATTATAAGGTCTGCCATATATTCCGGACTTTGGGGGCAGCCGAAATACAGCCATTTGTGGAGCAGACCTACACTGCCCATAGCGCCGTACAGATAGAGTTCATCTGCCAGCTCCTCGCTTATGCCGCACCTTGTGGTCCATGCCATAACAAAACGGTTTTCTATAAGCCGGAGGCAGCGCATGAGAAATCCCGTGTTTGAAAGGTCGGAGGTAAAAATAAGGCATACATCGGCCTCGTTTTGGATAAATGAGAGGATGTGAGGGAGAATTTTCCCAAGCTCTGCATCGCCTGAGGCGATAGACTCGTTTATTATGTCCACTATATTTTCAAGAAGCTCGTTTTCAAGGTGCTCCATAAGGTCCACGGGGTCCTTGTAGTGGGAATAAAATGTGGCTCTGTTTATGCCTGCCCTGCTGCAAATGTCCGTTACCGTTACTTTGGCAAGGGTTTTTTCTTTTAAAAGTGAGGTAAATGCGTTTCGGATCATCATCTTCGTATACCGAACACGGGCGTCAGTTTTCTTTTCAGCCATAAAATCACCTTATTTGTAAATTTTCTGCGAATATCCAACAGAATTGATGAAAAGTGTTTAGAAGTTTACAGATTTTAATAATCTGTTTATTGTAAACAACATAGTGTAAGTATATTATAAAACCGAAATTAAATCAACATCATGTTGTCGAAAGTGAGCAGTTTATGGACAGATTGACAAAATGGATAACGGAACACGCAAAACTTATAGTTATAGTATTTCTGATTATAAGCCTTATTTGCGCAGGCCTGTTTTTTACCGTCAAGGTTAACTATGACATGACCCAGTATCTGCCGGAGGACGCACAGTCCACGGTGGCCTTAAAGCTGATGACTGAGGAATTCTCCTCGGCAGTACCTAATGCAAGGGTCATGATGCCGGAGCTTACCATAACGGAAGCAGCAGAGGTAAAGCAGAAAATTGCTGCCTGCCCCGGTGTAATGGAGGTCATGTGGCTTGATGATATGGCGGATATAAGAACTCCTGAGGAAATGCTGGATAAGGCATTGCTAAACCAGTATTACAAGGATTCCACCGCAATTTACGATGTGGTTATTGAGCCTGACATGGAAGTAAAAGCCACAAATGCCATATATAAAATCATTGGTGAAGAGGGCGGAATAAGCGGAATGGCGGCCAATATCGCCTATTCCAGAAACCAGATTATGACAGAGGTTATGGGGGCAGCCTCGATTCTTCTGCCCACTATAATAGTTGTGCTTCTGCTTACCACCAACTCATGGATTTCTCCGCTGCTGTTTCTATGCACAATAGGTGTGGCAGTTATAATAAACATGGGAACCAATGTAATATTCGGAAGCATTTCGTATATTACTCAGTCTGTCAGCCCCATATTACAGCTTGCAGTGTCGCTGGACTATGCTATTTTTCTGCTGAGCAGTTTTGAGCGATTCAGAAAAACGGAGAAAGACGTAAAGATTGCAATGCAGCTTGCGATAAAAGAATCCTTCGTTTCAATCGCTGCGTCTGCCGCTACAACGGTTCTGGGATTTCTGGCGCTGGTGTTTATGCGCTTTGGCATAGGCAGCGATTTAGGGCTGAACCTTGTGAAAGGCGTTGCACTGAGCTATATTTCAGCCGTTGTGTTCCTGCCGGCTCTTGCACTTTGCTGTGTAAAGCTTTTGGATAAAACCACCCACAAGCGCATAATTCCGGAGATTAAAAAGCTTGGAAATGTGTTTATAAAAATCAGAATTCCCGCTTTGATTCTGGTGGCGCTTCTGGTGGTGCCCTGCTTTATGGCTCAGAGCCGTTCTGATTTCTTCTATGGAAACGGAGCGCCTGCGCCGGAAAGCAGATACGGTAAGGACACTATAAAAATTAACGAGAAATTCGGGGAGAATACTCCGATAGTCCTGCTTGTTCCTAAAGGGGATATAGGCCGTGAAGCGCAGATGAGTGAGAAGCTTCAGGAAATTCCACATGTTACTGCGGTTATGTCTTACACAAGCACGGTAGGAAGCAGTATTCCCACGGAGTTTTTGAGTCCCGAGCTGGTCAAAAACTTTTATTCCGACAACTATTCCAGAATTATAATAAACACCGACACAGGCGAAGAAGGCGGACACGCCTTTGATGTGGTGGAGGATGTGAGAGCCGTTGCATCGGAATTTTATGAGGAAAACTATTCCTGCGGCATGAGCGCAAACCTTTACGACATGAAGTATGTGGTTCAGGGAGACACAAACCTTGTAAACGGGCTTGCCATTGTGTTTATACTGCTTACCCTGCTGATTTCGTTCAAATCTCTCACCTTGCCGGTAATACTTATATTTGTGATAGAGTCTGCAATATGGATCAATCTTTCCACACCTTATTTTACCAATACCCCCCTTGTATATCTGGGCTATCTGGTAATAAATACGGTACAGCTTGGGGCAACCATTGACTATGCAATATTGCTGACTGACGGCTATGTGGTGCGAAGAAAGAGTATGTACAGCATAGAGGCAGTGAAAGGTACAATAAACGACAATATTATTTCCATCATAACCAGCGGGCTTATTCTTTCTGCGGCGGGACTGAGCTTGAAAATGACTTCGTCAATGGAAATTGTCAAGGAACTGGGTTTGCTCCTGTTCAGAGGTACGCTGCTGTCAATGGCACTGGTTCTTCTGGCTCTGCCGGCGCTGCTGATTTTATTTGACAGACCCACAGCCAGACTTACGAAGACTCCTTTCATCTTAAAAGAGCGGGAGAAAAAATCAAAAAAAGCGGGAAAATCCGGGGAGGCATAAACATATGAAAAAATTTATTTCCAGTCTGCTTGCAGCGCTGCTTGCGCTGACACTTTTACCGGCCTATGCTTTTGCCGACGGTCACACGGAAGAGAGCGTAACGGAAGGCTCTGAACTTGAAAGCGGATATAAGACAGAAGAGGTAGTGTACGGGATTTTAGACGCAAACGGAAAAACAGAAAAGCTTGTGCCTGTTGTTGTAATTGACTCAGAAGAGGAAACAGCTCTTACCTACTACGGAAACTTCGGACAGGTTTTGAATCTCAGCGACACCAAGGAAATCAAAAGCTCAAAAGACGGTGTGGAACTGGAGCTTGGAAAAGGCAGAACTTATTTCAGAGGCGAACTGAATTCGGCTCAGGTTCCATGGATCATAAATATAGAGTATTACATGGACGGCGAAAAAATTTCGCCTGATGAACTGGGCGGCCGCAGCGGACACCTTGAAATCAAGATTGAGATAAAGAAAAATCAGGAGGGAGACGCCTCTTTCTTTGACAACTATCTGGCCCAGATTTCAATGAGTCTGAACTCTGAAAAATGCGTGAATATAGTGGCCGAAGGTTCTACAATGGCAAATGCGGGCGGAAACAAAATGATAAACTTCATGTCCATGCCCGGAACGGAATCCACATTCACTCTCTCAGCCGATGTTCAGGACTTCACAATGGGCGGAATCAGTATAGCGGCGGTTCCGCTGTCTATGGCTGATATGCTCAACGGGGAGAAAATGGATCAGCTTACAAACGGATTAAAGCAGCTCAGTGACGGAGTTTCAAGTCTTAACAGCGGCGCATGGCAGTTAAGCTCCGGGATGAGCCAATTTTCCGGCGGCTTAAATCAGCTCTCGGCAAATTCCGAGAGTCTCAGAAGCGGTTCTGCCCAGATACTTGAAGGGATGAAAAAGATAAGCGAAATTGTGGGCGGTATGGGCGAAATAGGCGGAGATATTGACCTTGGCAATCTGGCTATGCTGCCGAAAGCTCTCTATGCTGCGGCTGACGGGCTTGATTCTTCCGCTGCTATGGTGGAAGAAATGAAAACCACTGTAGACAATGTGATAGCACAGGTGGGCGCACCTCTGGATGCGGTTTCCTATGTTGATGAGGCGGCGGTAAACGCCCTTCTGGAGGCAAATCCGGACAATGCCGCATTGCAGGGGCTTATAAACAATTCTAATCAGGCCCTTTCCGCAAAAGCGGGATGGGAGGCAAACCGTGAGGGACTGTGGCAGATTTCAGCAGGACTTCCGGTAGCCTCAGGGCTTATCCGTACTCAGGCGGCCCAGCTGAGAGCAGCCGCAGCAGCTCTGGAGGAGTTTATCAGCTCAGGCGAGGGCGGAGAGGGTATGGATCAGATACAGGCGCAGCTTGAGCAGCTGGCAGCGCTGGGAGACAGTTACCGGCAGTTCCACGACGGACTTGTGCAGTACACTCAGGGGGTTGACGCTCTGGCTGCGGCAGGCAGCTCCCTTGCAGGAGGCACCGAGGCTCTGGCAGGGGGTACAAGTCAGCTTAATGACGGCACAAAGACCATACCTGACGAAGTCAACAGTATGATAAATCCCGGGGACGGAGAGGAATTCAAACCCCACAGCTTCCTGTCGGACAAAAACGAAAACGTGGCAGCGGTGCAGTTTGTGTTCTCAACCAAAGGAATAGAGCTTCCGAAAGCACCGGAGGCAGCACCCGAAGCAGAGGAGGAGCTTTCAGGCTTTGCTCTGCTGGCTGACAGATTTATGAACCTGTTCAGAAAAGATAAGGAATAACAGAAAGGGTATCCGACAGTTTGGCGGATACCCTTTTTAACTGAGGAGAAAGTGATTCGCCGGTTTTAAACATCAAGCTGCAAAACTCCTTGCTTTTTACAGAAAAGCCCTGTATAATATCATGGACTTTTTATGGAGGTGCAGAATGAGAATAAAATCATTGGTTGGGGATAAGGCCTTTTACAGACGCCTTTTTGCTGTAATGACTCCTGTTCTTATTCAAAATGTTATTACAAACTTTGTCAGCCTTTTGGATAACGTAATGGTGGGACAGGTGGGAACAGAGCCTATGTCAGGCGTTGCCATAGTCAACCAGCTGTTTTTTGTTTTCAATATGTGCATTTTCGGCGGTCTTGCAGGCGCCGGAATTTTTACTGTCCAGTATTACGGCAAAAGCGATAACAAGGGCGTTCAGGATACATTCAGAATAAAGATTTATATAGCCGTTGTGTCTGTAGTGGTGTTTCTGGCTGCATTTGCCGGTGCAGGCGAGCAGCTTATACGGCTGTTCCTCCACGAAGGCGGCGGAGACCTGAATCTGGAAAATACTCTTAATTACGGCCTTGATTATCTCCATGTAATGATGTGGCAGATAGTGCCTTTTGCGGTGATTCAGATATACGCAAGCACGCTGCGTGAGACCGGAGAAACAATGCTGCCCATGAAGGCAGGTATTGTGGCGGTATTTGTTAACCTGATTTTTAACTACATTCTTATATTCGGCAAGCTGGGTGCTCCCGTAATGGGCGTGGAAGGCGCAGCCATTGCAACGGTGCTTGCCAGATTTGTGGAATGCTTTATAGTGATCGGCTGGACCCACAGACATAAGGAGCGCTGCCGCTATATTGAGGGGGCTTACTCAAGCCTTAAAGTACCCAAAGCTCTGCTGAAGAATATTGCGGTGAAAGGTACGCCTCTGCTTCTCAATGAGATTTTCTGGTCCTCCGGTATGGCAGTTTTGAACCAGTGCTACTCTATGAGAGGGCTTGAGGTGGTATCGGCTGTGAATATAGCAACTACGGTTTCGGAGCTTTTCTTCTGTGCGCTTTACGCCATGGGAACCACTGTTTCAATAATGGTAGGCGCACTTCTCGGGGCAGGAGAGGTAGAGCGGGCCGTGGACGAGGACAGAAAGCTTATTGCTTTTTCCGTGTTTATCTGCGTCATTATAGGCATTGTAATGGCACTGCTGTCACCGTATATACCTCAGCTTTACAATACTACCGACAACGTAAAGAAGATAGCAGAGGAGCTGCTGATTGTAACCGCAATTTTACTGCCCATGTTTTCCTTCAGAAATGCCTGCTACTTTACCCTGCGTTCAGGCGGAAAAACTGTAATAACCTTTATTTTCGACTGCGTATTTGTTTGGACGGTGGGAATTCCCGCTGCATTTGTACTGTCCCGTTTCACCTCGCTCAGTATTCTTTCCATGTATATAGTTGTAAACGGACTTGATTTTATAAAATGCTTTATTGGCTATGTGCTTGTAAAGAAGAAAAAATGGGTTATAAACCTTGTAAATGATTAAAAAAGTATCGGGAATTTTAATTCCCGATACTTTTTTATTATCCGAAGAAATCTTCTTTAAATTTTATTGCCGTTGGAGTGGCGGCGACACCGCCCAGACCTGTTTCACGGAGAGAACCGGGCATCATTTCACCCACTATCTGCATTGCGTCTATAACTTCGTCAACCGGAATACGGGAGGTAATACCTGCAAGAGCCATTTCGGCGGCTGAGAAGGCGTTCATTGCACCCGCAACATTGCGCTTTACACACGGAACTTCAACAAGGCCTGCCACAGGGTCGCAAATCAGCCCCATCATATTTTTTAGGGCAATGGCACAGGCATTTGCCATCTGCTCCTCATCACCGCCGTGGAGAAAAACAAGAGCGGCGGCAGCCATTGCGGCGGCGCTGCCAACTTCAGCCTGACAGCCTGCCTCAGCGCCTGATATGGAAGCTCTTGTGGCGATTACGGCGCCAAAGCCTGCGGTCACATACAGTGCCTTTATAAGCTCCTCGTCGGGAACATTGAATTTTTCGGCGTAGGGCAGCAATACGGCAGGAATTACCCCGCATGAACCGGCGGTAGGCGCTGCCACGATACAGTGCATACAGGCGTTGCATTCACCCATTCTGAGCGCACCGGCAATTATCTGCCCCATGAACTCGCCGCCTATTGACTGGCCGCTTTCGTAATATCTTCTCATTTTTTCCCCGTCTCCACCGGTAAGACCGCTGCGGGAGTGCTGGGAAGGATCGTAGCTTTTGTCTGCCTCACGCATTGCGGCAAGGCGCAGACCCATACGGCTCCATGACTCTTCTGTGCTTATTCCGCATTCTCTTGCGGATGAGCGCATAACGGTTTCCCAGAGGGGCTCGGATGCTTCCTTGCAGTAGGCGATAAGCTCCGCCACGGAATCAAATATAGCCATTAGTTTTCCACCTCACGATTAGAGTCAATAAAAGCGGCGCTCAGAATTCCAGGTGTGCGGCGAATTTTTTCTATGGTCTCAGGCTTAACCGTGTCGTCACACTCAATGACCATTATAGCCTCTCCGCCTCTGGAATCACGGCTCACCTGAAAGGTGGCGATATTTATGCCAAGCTCCGCAAGAGTTCTTGAAACATCGGCAACACTTCCCGGCCGGTCTGCATTTTTTACAATCAGGGTAGGCTGTTCGGCAGAAAAGCAGAGAGCCATACCGTTAAGATTGCGGACCTGAATTCTGCCTCCGCCGATGGAAGCGGCAATCATGGAGATTTTATTTCCGCTTTTGGCTTTAAGCTCAATAAGAGCGGAATTAGGATGGGCATTGCGAAGATTTTTTTCTCCGAAGCTGAATTTAAGCCCCTGCTCGGCTGCAATATCAAAGCTGTCCGGAATCCGCTGGTCATTAGGCGCCATGCCTAAAAGACCGGCAATAATTGCCCTGTCGGTTCCGTGGCCTCTGCCTGTGGCGGCAAAGGAACCGTGGAGATAAATTTTAGCTTCTGCGGGAGCTTCTCCCAAAAGCTTTCTGGCAGCATGACCGATACGGACAGCGCCTGCTGTGTGGGAACTGGAAGGCCCAACCATTATAGGCCCTATCAGGTCAAAAATATCCATAATGTCAACCCCTAAATCTTTGTATAGCAGATTTATTATAAATGAAAGCGGATATTTTGACAAGAATTATTCTATACCTGCATTCTCTTTAGCATTTCTTTTTTCAGCCTGCCTATTATCCGCTTTTCCAGTCTGCTTATGTAGCTCTGAGATATGCCCATTATATCTGCCACCTCTTTCTGAGTGTATTCCCGCCCGCAGGGCAGACCGAAACGCATGAGAATGATCTCCTTTTCTCTGCGGCTTAAAGTATCGATGGCTTCCATAAGCATTCTTTTTTCTGCGTCGTCCTCCAGAGGACGGGAAACTTCATCCTCATCAGTACCGAGAATATCCGACAGCAGCAGCTCGTTTCCGTCCCAGTCGGTGTTTAAGGGCTCGTCAAAGCTTACCTCGCTTCTCTGTGAGGAGATTTTTCTCAGATACATAAGGATTTCGTTTTCTATGCAGCGGGAGGCGTAAGTGGCAAGCTTTATTTTTCTGCCCGGCTTAAAGGTATTTACGGCTTTAATCAAACCTATGGTGCCTATGGAGATCAGATCTTCAATATTTACTCCCGTGTTTTCAAAACGTTTGGATATGTACACCACAAGCCTTAAATTATGCTCTATCAGAAGCTGCCGTGCGTCATCGTCTCCCTTTGCCAGAGCGTTGAGAGCCTGCTCTTCCTCCTCTCTTTTCAGAGGCGGGGGCAGACTGTCGCTGCCCCCTATGTAAAAAACCGAGGGAGGATTCAGCCCTAAAATTTCCATTATCTGTTCCTTCAAAAACATTATTTGCGGTTTGCAAAGCATTGCGGTGTAAGCCCCCTTAAATGATAATAAATTAAATCAGTGCTTCAAAGCCGTCTCCGGATGCACTTTTAGAAACTGCTGCCAAAAGCTCTTTATCCTCTTTGCCGTCGATGATGAGAAGCTCGGGACGGAACACTGGAAGTGTGCCTGTAACGCCCAGCGCAGAATAGGGAATAAGGCGCAGCTTGCCCTTCAGCTCCGGCACATTCTGTGAAAACTCTATAAGCTCCACAGGACTAAGCTCCTCAAAGCAGCCTGTGTTTTCCCCAAGAATACTTTTCAGTGCGTGAGGCGAGACTACCATTACAGATGCGCCGGTGAGCGGGTCCGAAAGGGAGTTGCCGGTGTCCAAAAGAGCCATGAACTGCGCCTCTCTGCCGAGAAATCTAAGTTTTACCTCCACTCGGCGTCTGTCTGCATTTTTTGCTCTGCACCGGAATATTAAAATTCCAAGGCTGTAGCAGATGGTAAAGGCGCTTAACAGAAGCTTTGTTGATATGCGCTTATACCCGCCGATTACGCTGTCGGAAAGACCCAGCGCCCATAGGGCACCGCCGAATGCGGCGGATACAGCCAGAAAAACAAATGCACAGCGGAAAGGGTTCTTTTCGCCGGCAAAGGCTATTAAGGCCATTGACAGTCCGGCGGCAAGCTTCATCAGCGGAGAGGACAGAAAGCTAAGCCTTGGCATGAATACAGCCACGGAATACACGGCCCCAAGCAGGGCAGCGCATAAATATCGGAGCCGTTTAAGCCTCAGACCGCAGATCCTGCCTGCACACAGGCACAGCAGATAATCGGTAATCAGGTTAATAAAAAACAATGAGTCTATGTAGATAATTTCCATGGGACTATTGTAACGCTTTGCGAATGCACAATTTGTCATTTAGGAATTGTCAAACAGCCACGGCTGTGGTAAAATTATCTGAAACAATAATTAAGCATATATAAGGAGAGAGTTAAGATGGAAAGCGTATATAAGCGTGTTCTTATAAAAATAAGCGGCGAAGCTCTTGCCGCCGAAAAGAAAACAGGCTTTGATTTCGATTTTGTCTCCAGTGTCTGCGAAAAGGTGAGAGACTGTGTTAATATGGGCGCTCAGGTGGGTATCGTCATAGGCGGCGGTAACTTCTGGCGCGGCGTTAAGGACGGAGCGGGTAAGGTGGAGCGTGTCAGCGCAGACCGTATGGGTATGCTGGCTACCGCTATGAACTGCCTTGCCGTAGCCGATGTGCTCAAGCAGCAGGGTGTTGACGCAAGAGTTATGACTGCCGTGGATATTCAGGGCGTGGGCGAGCGTTATGATACCAGAAAAAGCATAGAATATATGGAAAAGGGAAGCGTGGTTCTCTTTGCCTGCGGCACCGGTGCTCCCTTCTTTTCCACCGATACCGCAGCAGTGCTGAGAGCGGCTGAAATCCACGCAGATGCCATACTGCTTGCAAAAAATATTGACGGAGTATACAGCGATGACCCCAGGGTCAATCCTGAAGCCGAAAAATTTGACAGCATAAGCTACGATGAGGTGCTTTCAAGACACCTTGCCGTTATGGACACCACTGCAACAAGCCTTGCAATGGATAACCATATTCCCGTAATTGTTTTTGCTCTGGCTGACCCTGAGAATATTAAAAGGGTTCTCGGCGGAGAAAAGCTGGGTACAACCGTAATTTAACCGGAACATAATTATATTTAACGGAGGTATTTACCATGTCTGATTACAAAGAATTTGAAAACAGAATGAAGAAAAGCAGCGATGCCCTTGAGGAACACCTTTCAACCATTCGGGCAGGACGGGCAAACCCCTCTGTCCTTGAACAGCTGAGAGTGGATTACTACGGCGCCCCTACCCCTATCCAGCAGCTGGCAACCGTTTCTTCACCCGACCCTCGCTCCCTGCTCATTCAGCCCTGGGACAACTCTGTTTTAAAGGGGATTGAAAAGGCAATCATTGCGTCCGATCTGGGAATCAATCCCCAGAACGACGGCAGATCCATCCGCCTTATTTTCCCTCCTCTCACTGAAGAGCGCCGTAAGGAGCTGGTAAAGCAGACCAAAAAGTACGGCGAGGAGTGCAAGGTAACTATCCGCAATATCCGCAGAGACGCTATTGATAAATTCAAGAAGCAGCAGAAAAACTCTGAGATAACAGAGGATGACTACAAGGATATTGAAAAAGAAATACAGAAGATAACCGATGATTATATTAAGTCCATTGATAAAATCACCGACGCCAAAGAAAAAGAGCTTACTGAGATATAATGGCAGCTATTTTTTCTAAAAAGAATGCGGCGGGGGAGCCTACCGGCGTCCCCCGCCATATTGCCATTATTTTAGATGGCAACGGCCGCTGGGCAAAAAGGCGGGGACTGCCGAGAACGGCAGGGCATGTGGAAGGCTCCGAAAACTTCAGACGCATAGCTACATATTGCAAAAATATAGGCGTTGAGTATCTGACGGTGTATGCCTTTTCAACCGAAAACTGGAAGCGTCCGCCTGAAGAAGTGGGCGCAATTATGAAGCTTCTGGGAAAATATCTCCATGAGGCTGTAGACAGCATGGCCAAAGACCATATAAAGATGAAAATTCTGGGAGATGTGTCCGCTCTCAGCCCCGAACTCAGAAGTCTTGTAGATAAGACAGAGGAAATTTCCAAGGGCTACGACGGCTTTCAGGCCAACATCTGCCTGAACTACGGCGGCAGAGACGAAATTATAAGAGCCGCCCGCCGTTGGGCACAGGATGCGGCAGAGGGAAAGGTAAGCGGAGAGCTGACGGAGGAAATCTTTTCTTCCTACCTCTATTCTGCCGGAATTCCCGATCCTGACCTTCTCATAAGACCCGGCGGAGAGCAGCGAATTTCAAATTTCCTGCTCTGGCAGTGCGCCTATTCCGAGTTTTATTATACCGACACCCTGTGGCCGGACTTTAAGCCGGAGGATCTTGACAGGGCTATAGAGGCATACAGAAGCCGTGACAGACGCTTCGGCGGAGTTAAAAACCCATGACAGAGCTACAGGAAAAGCTCTTTTATATGAGAGATGAAAAATATAAGGAATTTTTCAGCGCTCTTGTGCCTAATATAGATAAGAGACGAATAATAGGCGTAAAAACGCCTCAGCTTAAAAGCCTTGCAAAGGAGTTTTATCAGAGTTCGGAGGCGGGAGAATTTTTGAATTCTCTGCCCCATGAATACTACGAGGAAAACAATGTCCACGGCTTCATGATAGAGCGCATGAAGGATTTTGAGCTTTGCATAGCGGAGACGGAAAAATATCTGCCATATATTGACAACTGGTCAAGCTGCGACCAGTTAAGACCGCCTGTGTTTAAAAAGCACCGTCCGGAGCTTATGGAGAAAATAAGGCAGTGGCTGTCTTCCGAAGAAGTATATACTGTGCGCTTTGCCGTAGGTATGCTTATGGTTCATTTTCTGGATGAGGATTTTTCGCCTGAATATCTTGAACTTGCAGGTAAAATTCAATCTGAGGAATACTATGTGAATATGATGCTTGCATGGTATTTTGCAACGGCTCTTGCAAAGCAGTATGACAGTGTTTTGCCATACCTTACAGAGAGAAAACTTACACCCTTTGTCCACAACAAGGCCATTCAAAAGGCTGTGGAAAGCCGGCGTGTGAGCGATGAAAGAAAGGCATTTCTCAGAACCCTGAAGTACTGAGAAAAGGAAAATCAAGCACTTTTTATCCCAATGGAGATTTAATTTATGAGCGTTTTATATGTATTACTGGCAATTTTGTTCTTTGGCATACTTATAGCTATCCATGAGCTGGGCCATTTTACCGTGGCTAAACTCTGCAAAGTCAAGGTTGAGGAATTTTCTATCGGCATGGGTCATGCTATATTCAAAAAGCAGAAAGGGGAAACCCAGTATTCTCTCAGAGCCATTCCAATAGGCGGGTATTGCGCCATGGAGGGTGAGGATGAAGCGTCTGACAGCCCCAGAGCCTTTATAAACCAGCCGCCATGGAAAAAATTCCTGATTCTGATTGCAGGCTCATTTATGAACTTTCTGCTTGGCTTTGTAATAGTCTTTATCCTGCTTTTCCCTGCACAGGGCTTCAGAGCGCCGGTTCTGGCGGGATTTATAGATAACTGCCCTTATGAGGGAGAAAATGCCCTGCAGGCAGGGGATAGAATCCATAAAATCGACGGTCACAGAGTTTACCAGTTTTACGATATTTCCGATTTTCTCGCTCAGGGTGACGGAACTTATGACATTGTGGTCATAAGAGACGGGAAAAAAGTTCAATTAAAGGACTTTGAACTAAAGCCTATACAGTATGAGGGACAGCAGAAAAAAATGTACGGCTTTACCTTAGGTATTGATGAGCCTACATTGGCAAATAAACTCCGCCATACATGGAATACCACCATGGAATTCGGGCGCATGGTATGGATGGGGCTGGAGCAGCTGGTTAAAGGGCAGGTAAGCGTAAAGGATATGGCAGGCCCTGTAGGTATAGTTGATCTTATGGCCGAAACGGGTCAGCACTCTGCTTCTGTAGGTGATGCGCTGTTTAACATTTTCTATTTCGGGGCATTTATTGCCGTAAACCTTGCAGTGATGAATATGCTGCCTATCCCTGCGCTTGACGGCGGCAGAGTGTTTCTGCTTCTGGTAACTCTAATAATAGAGAAAATTACAGGCAGGAAGCTGGATCCCAAATACGAGGGATACATTCATACGGCCGGAATGATACTGCTTCTGGCGCTTATGGCATTTGTTATGTTTAACGATATAGTAAGGCTGGTAATGAGATGACAAATAAAAGAGACAATACGAGAAAAATAAATGTGGGAGGAGTCGCCGTCGGAGGCGGCTCTCCCGTTACCGTTCAGTCCATGTGCAATACAAAGACATGGGACGTGGAGGCAACGGTAAACCAGATAAAGGAATTCAGAGCGGCAGGCTGTGAAATCGTTCGTCTTGCAATACCTGATATGAGAGCAGCCCGTGCAATATCTGAAATAAAAGAGAGGGTGGATATGCCGCTTGTTGCGGATATTCACTTTGACTACCGGCTGGCTTTAGAGGTTGCCCAAAGAGGTATAGACAAAATAAGGATAAACCCTGGCAATATAGGCGGAGAGGAAAATGTGAAGGCTGTTGCCGAAGAGTGCAAAAAGCGGCATATACCTATTCGCATAGGCGTTAACGGCGGCAGTCTGGAAAAAAGACTTATAGAAAAGTACGGACACCCATGCCCCGAGGCTCTTGTTGAGAGCGCACGGGACCATGCGGCGCTGCTTGAAAAATTCGGATTTGAGGATATTTGCCTTTCCCTTAAATCCTCTTCCGTGCCTCTCACCATAGCGGCCTACCGTCTGGCCTCAGAGGTGTTCCCGTATCCGCTGCATCTGGGAGTTACGGAAACAGGAACGGAATGGAACGGAACCATCCAGTCTGCCGTAGGCATAGGCACTCTTTTAAGCGAGGGTATAGGCAACACTATAAGAGTTTCTCTGACCGCTGACCCTGTTAAGGAAGTCAGTGCCGGTATAGCCATTTTGAAGGCAGCCGGAGTAAGACAGGGAGGCGTGAAGCTGGTTTCCTGCCCTACCTGCGGCAGAACGGAAATTGACCTTATAGGTCTCGCCAATAAGGTGGAGCAGAGAGTGAAGGATATGCCCAGAGACATAAGCGTGGCTGTAATGGGCTGCGTTGTCAACGGTCCCGGAGAGGCGAGAGAAGCCGATTACGGCGTTGCCGGAGGAAAAGACAAGGGGCTGCTGTTCAAAAAAGGACAGGTTATAGGTACATATCCATACGATCAGCTCTGCGATGCGCTGGTGGAACTTATAGAAAAGGACGACATTAAATGAGCGAACATACTCTCTTTCTCACTATGTTTCCCGGCTGTGAGGATCTGGAGAATTTCGCAGGAGGTCTCAGCAAAGCAACTGTAACCGACGTGCAGATAGATGAGGGAGAGCTTACCATGACGGTTTGCGCCTCCTTTGCATCCATGCCCTCACCGGTGGAAATTTCTACCCTGAGCGAAAGACTGAAAAAGGATTACGCATTAAAAGGTGTAGGACTTGTGCCCGATTATCCCAGACCCAAATATGCCTCAACCTCAGCTATGAGCGGGTCAAACCAGAAAGCTCCCGAGGGCGCTCCCAAGGGAGATGTGCTCTACGGAAAAGGCATTAAGCAGAGACCCGTGCCCATGAGCACACTGAGCCTTGAATCAGGCAAGGTGACGGTTGAGGGCGACGTGGTGGTTCAGCAAAGCCGAACTCTGGCAAAGCGTGGAGGTGCGGTTTTAAACTTTGATATTACCGACAGGACTAACTCAATTAAGGTTTCAAAGTATCTCCGCTCTGACGATGATCAGGCAATTATAAATAAAATTTCTCCCGGAGACCATCTGATAGTTCAGGGAGAGGTTATCTATTCAAAATACGATGACGATATGGTACTGGAACCCAGAAATATAATGCGGGGTAAAAAGTACATTCGTCCCGACAATGCCCCTGAAAAACGAGTGGAACTGCATATGCACACCCGTTTTTCGGCTCTTGATGCCCTCACCGATCCGGAGGCAATAGTAAAGCGTGCGGCATACTGGGGTATGCCTGCCATAGCGGTTACGGACCACGGCGTGTGTCAGGCTTTCCCTGATATGTGGAAGGCGGGGAAAAAACACGGCGTAAAGATAATTTACGGCATGGAAGGCTATTTCGTAAACGATATGGACGGCAACTCTGCCGTCATCGGAAAGAGCAAGCTTCCCCTTGATACGGAGTTTGTAGCATTTGATATTGAAACTACGGGTCTTAACGCTGAAAATGACCGTATGACGGAAATCGGTGCCGTTATATTCTCCGGCAGCGAAATGAAAGAGACCTTCAACACCTTTGTTGACCCCCAACGCCACATTCCTGCGGATATTACCGAGCTTACAGGAATAAAGGACTCTGATGTTAAGGGTGCGCCCTCCGAAAAAGAGGCAATGGAGATGTTCATGGAGTTTGTGGGAGACAGGCCCATAATTGCCCATAACGCCCATTTTGATGTGGGCTTTATGACGGCGGCTGCCAAGCGGAACGGACTGCGTTTCCTGCCCATATTCCTTGATACTCTGGCGCTTTCTCAGGCTCTATGCCCTGATTTGAAGCGCTTTAAGCTGGACACGGTTTCAAACCATCTGAAGCTGCCTAAATTCAACCACCACAGAGCAACGGACGATGCCATAGTGGTTGCAAGAATAATGGGCAAGTTCCTGCCCATGCTCCAGCAGCAGGGAGCCAGAACTATTGACGATATTGAAACGGTCTATCACTCTCTGAGGCGTACGGATGTGGCAAAATCCTACCATATGGTGTTTCTTGTGAAAAACAAGGTGGGCCTTAAAAACCTGTATGAAATGGTTTCCCAGTCCTATCTTAAATATTTCCACCGAAGCCCCACTGTTCCCAAGAGCCTGCTGCTCCAGCACAGGGAGGGAATCCTTGTGGGCTCGGCCTGCGGAATGGGTGAATTGTACGGCGCAGTTATGAAAGGGGCAAGCCACGAAGAACTGAAAGAAATAGCTTCTTTCTATGACTATCTGGAAATTCAGCCCATATGCAATAACGGATTTCTGGTTGATAACGGAGTTGTCAGCGATGTATCTGTTTTGCAGGAGTACAATAAAACCATTCTGAACTTAGGCCGTGAGCTTAATAAGCCTGTAATTGCCGCTTCCGATGTTCATTTCCTTGATGCAGAGGATGAGCAGTACAGAAAAATCTTGCAGGCCGCCAAGAAATTCTCCGATGCAGACAGAGGATGCCCCATATTCTTCCGCAACACGGAAGAAATGCTGGCAGAATTTATGTATCTGGGAGAGGACGTGGCAAAAGAGGTTGTCATCACCAATACAAGAGCTATTGCCGATCAGGTGGAGGAGATTGAACTTTTGCCCAAAGGACTTTTCCCGCCTAAAATCGAGAATTCGGCTCGGGATCTGAAAGACCTTGTTTACAGCAAGATGCACCGCATTTACGGGGAGAATCCCCCGAAAATAGTTCAGGATCGAGTTGATGTTGAGCTAAACACCATTCTTGACCATAACTATGACGTTATATACATGAGCGCCCAGAAGCTTGTTACAAACTCTCTGGAACACGGCTATCTGGTCGGAAGCCGAGGAAGCGTGGGCTCCTCAATGGTTGCGTATATGTCGGATATAACGGAGGTTAACTCACTGCCGCCTCACTATGTATGCCCTAACTGCCGGTACTCGGATTTTGAATCAGGCAAGGATTACGGATGCGGAGCGGATATGCCGGAGATGAACTGCCCCAAGTGCGGAACAAAAATGAACAGGGATGGCTTCGACATTCCCTTTGAAACCTTCCTGGGCTTCCCCGGAAACGAAAAAACCCCTGATATAGACCTTAACTTCTCAGGTGAATATCAGGGCAAAGCTCATAAATATACAGAGGTGCTTTTCGGCTCTGACCATGTTTTCAGAGCCGGCACCATAGGCACACTGGCTGAAAAGACAGCCTACGGCTATGTGAAAAAATATCTTGAGGAGAGAAACATTTCAGCCACCAAGGCAGAGGAAAACAGATTGGCTCAGGGACTTGTGGGCATTAAACGCACCACAGGCCAGCACCCGGGCGGTCTGGTCGTTATCCCGCAGGACATGGATGTTACGGATTTCTGCCCCGTTCAGCATCCGGCGGACGACCCTGACAGCGATATTATAACCACTCATTTTGAATATCACTGTATGGAGTCAAACCTGCTGAAGCTGGATGAGCTGGGTCACGATGACCCCACCATGATACGCATGATGGAGGATATGACGGGAGTAGACGCGAAACAGATTTCCCTTTCGGACCCTGACACCATGGCCATGTTTACAAGCCCCGCAATTCTGGGACTGCCTGAGGATGACCCGATCATAGGCAAAACGGGCACTATCGGTGTTCCTGAGTTCGGAACGAACTTTACCCGTCAGATGCTTGTTGATACTCAGCCGAAAGCTTTTGATACTCTGGTAAGACTGTCCGGCTTCTCTCACGGCACTGACGTTTGGGCGGGCAATATCCACGACCTTATTGTAAACGGCATAGCCACCGTTAAAGAGACGGTAGCCTGCCGAGACGACATTATGCTCTACCTTATATCCAAGGGAATGCAGCCCTCCCTGGCATTTAAGACCATGGAGGCCGTGCGTAAGGGCAAGGTCAAAAAGACGGGAAGCTTCCCTGACGATGCGGAAGAGCAGATGCGCTCCATGGGTGTACCGGACTGGTATATTGAGTCCTGCCGCAAGATAGCATATCTGTTCCCTAAAGCTCATGCAGTTGCCTATGTTATGATGGCTTTCCGCATTGCATGGTTTAAGGTTCATGAGCCGCTGGCGTTTTACAGCGCTTATTTCTATCGCCGCAGTCAGAAAGGCGGATTTGATGCCGAAATGATGACGGGCGGAGCCGATGCGGTGCGCAGAAAGATAAATGAAATGCACCGCCGCCATGACCTTACGGCCAACGAGGAGGGACTTCTTACCACCATGGAAGCCGTGTATGAATTCAATATGCGTGGCTTTGAGTTTGCGCCCATAGACCTTTATGAGTCGGATTCCAAAAAGTTCCTTCTGACTGATGACGGACGCATTAGACCGCCTTTTGTGTCTATAGCAGGTCTTGGTGAAACTGCCGCCGAGGATCTGGGCAGGGTCAAGGATATGAATAAGAAGTTTATCTCTATTCAGGAACTGAGCAGAGCCTGTCCCAAGGTGGGTCAGACCCATTTTGAACAGCTGAAAAAAATGGGTGCTCTTGGCGATATGCCGGATTCCAGCCAGATAAGCCTTTTTGACATGTAAAAAAATTACTCTTTCACAAATAAGGTGAAAGAGTAATTTTTTTATAATAATTCCCCCTGAAGCAGCATATCTCTGTCAAAAGCCTGATTTATGGCATTCAAAACCATTTTTTTGTTTCCGCTCCACAAGGGGGCGATAAGCTCCTTTTTGGCCCCGTCTCCTGTTAAGCGGTGAACCACCATATTAGGCGGGATGCGGCGTATACAGCCTTCAAGCAGCTCTATGTATTGGTTAAGCTCCAGTGCTTTGAATTTTCCCGCCCTGTAGTCATCAGCCAGATCCGTGCCCTCCGGAATATGGAGAAGCTGAAACTTAACTCCGTCCGCTCCGGAACTTCCTATGTATTTTGCCGTCTCATATATCATTGAGGCAGTTTCTCCCGGCAGACCGATAATCATGTGGACTATAACCTCAATTCCGCAACCTTTAAGACGTTTGACAGCGCTGTCAAATACCGAAAGCGGATAGCCACGCCGTATATATTCAGCGGTTTGGGGGTGGATGGTCTGAAGTCCCAGTTCTATCCAGACAGGCTTGATTTTATTTAGCTCAGCTAAAAGCTCTATAACCTCATCCCCCAGACAGTCCGGCCTTGTGCCTATGGAGAGAACGGAAATGCGAGGTTCATTTACAGCGGCTGTATATAAGTCACGCAGCCGGTCTATAGCTGCGTATGTGCCGGTGAAGTTTTGAAAATAGGCAATCCAGCCGCCTGAATTTTTGTGCTTTACAAGAGAAACCGCACGGTCGATTGCAGCGGAAATGTCTTTTCCAACAGGAACCGAAAAATCCCCGCTTCCTCTGCCTGAGCAGAATATACAGCCTCCCGTGCCGATAGCTCCGTCACGGTTCGGACAGGAAAAACCGCCGTCCAGTGCAAGTTTATACATTTTTTCTCCGAAACGCTCTCTCAGGTATGAATTTAAAGAAAGATAATGTTCCATCTTTACTCCGAAAATTATAAATTTTTATTAAGGATTATTAAGTAATGTTGATAAGCCATAAATACTGGTGTAAAATAATAATAACTTTAATTCAGAAATAATACAAGGGGGTTAATTTTATGAAGCTTACATTTTACGGAGCTGCCCATGAAGTCACCGGAAGCTGCACTCTGATTGAGGCAGGGAACAAAAAGGGCCTTGTAGACTGCGGTATGGAGCAGGGCAAAGACATTTTTGTAAATCAGACTCTGGCCGTGAATCCGGAAGAAATTGATTTTGTTTTGCTTACCCACGCCCATATAGACCACTCGGGTAATCTGCCCCTGCTTTATAAAAAAGGCTTCAGAGGAGTGGTATATGCAAGCTCTGCCACCTGCTCACTCTGTGATATTATGCTTCGTGACAGCGCCCATATTCAGATGTCGGATGCCGAATGGGAAAGCCGCAAGGCAAAGCGCCGTGGTGAGCCGCCGGTAGAGCCTCTGTATACTCTGGAGGATACGGAGGGGCTTTTGGGCTGCATGAGACCATGCTCATACAATGAGCTTATACAGGTGAATGAGGCTTTTTCAATAAGACTTACTGATGTGGGACACCTGCTTGGCTCCGCTGCCATAGAGGTGTGGATGCATGAAAACGGCGAGACAAGAAAAATTACGTTCAGCGGAGATATAGGAAATCTACACCAGCCCATACTAAGAGATCCTCAGTTTGTTAAAGACACGGAATATCTTGTTATGGAATCCACATACGGCGACAGACTCCACAATGTACAGCGGGTGGATTATGTGGCAGCCTTGACGGAGCGTATACAGGAGACCCTTGATGCAGGCGGCAATCTGGTTATACCGTCATTTGCCGTAGGCCGCACTCAGGAAATGCTGTATTTCATTAGGGAAATCAAAGAAAAAGGGCTTGTTAAAGGCCATAAAGATTTCCCTGTGTATGTGGACAGTCCTCTTGCGGTGGAGGCGACAAGCGTGTTTTTGCAGTGCGACACCGAATTTCTTGACGAGGAAATGCAGGCTGTTATGCGTTCGGGCGTAAATCCGCTCATATTCCCCGGTCTTGAGCTTTCGGTCACTCAGGCTGACTCCGTTGCAATAAACCTTGATAAAACGCCTAAGGTTATTATATCCGCCAGCGGTATGTGCGATGCGGGCCGAATCCGCCACCACCTGAAGCACAACCTATGGCGGCCGGAATGCAGAATACTGTTTGTGGGATATCAGGCAGAAGGGACCTTGGGCAGAATCCTTGTTGACGGTGCCGACAAGGTCAAAATATTCAATGAAGACATCAATGTCAGGGCAGCAATAGATGTTTTGCCCGGCGTAAGCGGTCACGCCGATAAGGCAGGGCTTATCCGCTGGCTCTCCGGTTTTGAAAAAAAGCCTGACATGGTGTTCATAAACCACGGCGATCCGGATTCGGCAGACAGCTTTACAAAAACTCTGAACGAAGAGCTGGGCTATAAAGCCTATGCGCCCTACAGCGGAACAAGTTTTGACCTTATTAAGGGTGACTTTATAGAAATAACAAAGGGAAAGCCGATACAAAAAGCCAAAGAGAAAAATACAAGGTCAAACGCTGTGTTCCAGCGCCTTGTTGCCGCTGCGGAAAGAGTTATCCGTGCGTGCAGAAAGCTGGAAGGCAGGTCAAACAAGGAGCTTTCATCCTATGCCGATCAGCTTAACAGCATAGCCGAAAAAATGGAAAAATAAAGCTTTTTGTATTGCGGCATTGACGAAGTCTGCTCGGTGTGTTAACATAATTCCATTAGAGACAGACTGCGGATGAGGAGGAAATCCGATGACAGATATAAAATTTGAGCCTGGTAAAACTCTCGGTAAGCAGATAGTGAATATGAACCGGCAGGAGCTTTGCGAGTTCGGTTCCAAGCTTTGCGCCAGAGTGGTGGCAGAGGTTGGTACAAGAGCTTATCGAGGTGGTATTTACCCTGAAAATATTTGTATGGACGCCGAAGGCCGAGTTGCCCTGGGTCCTGCAAAAAGCGGGGATTGGGAAGGACAGGAGCTGGATTTCCTTGCACCTGAGCTTTACTGGAACGGGAAAAAATCTCAGGCTTCAGATGTGTATTCTCTGGGACTGGTGCTGTATTATGCCTTTAATAAGGGCAGACTTCCGTATGAGGGAGAATGTGAAAATCCTCAGCTCCGCCGCATGAACGGGGACGATTTTCCGGCACCCAAAGCTGCCGGCAGAAGACTTTCGGAAATAATCTGCAAGGCTACCAGCTTTAAGCCGGAGGCCAGATACAAAAATCTGGAAGAAATGAAGATAATGCTTGATAACTGCGATAAGAATTTGTATCTTAACGGAGCATCCAGTGCCGAGACTCTCTTTAATAAAAATGATGATGACCTGTCTGACATTGAGCGGATAATGGTAGACATTATAGAAAACGGCGTGGATGAGCCTCAGGAGGAAGAAGCGCCTGCTGCCGAAATTCCCGCCCGGCCTGAGGAAACGGTTATTCCGGAGGAGCCTGCGGCTGAGGAGGAAGAAATCAAGGTTTACGAGCCTGTAAAGAGAAAACCCAGAAGACCTGCGCCCAAGAGACCGCCTGAGCCAAGGAGACAGCCGGAACAGAGAAAAGCTCCGGAGCGGGTAAAACAGCAGGTTCCCGTTCTCACTGAGGACAGAAATCCCGAACTCGAGCCTGTGGTTTTGAAGCAGAATATTCAGCCTGCCGTTCGGTACGGAGTCAATGCGGAGCATGAGAAAAAGACGGCTGCCAAGGCCCAGAAAAGCCGCAACCGCTCTTTGGCGGCAGTTCTTGTGATATGCGCTGTTATCGTTGTTACAGCTATAATCGTTAATGCGTGGCTTAACGATTTCCAGTGGAAGGACGAGGATAAAAATTCAGGTCAGATAGACAATCTGCCGGTTATTGATAAGGACGAATCCAATATCGGCCTTATGCCTACAGATAATCCGGTGATAGACATTGCAGAGCCTGAGAAAACTCCTGACGAAAGCCCTGCTACAGGAGAGCAGACGCCTGAAGCAGAGACACCTGCACTCGAAGAAACTCCTGCCCCCAAGACTTCAAGATACGAAATCTTTAAGGATGACGTGAGCTGGACCGAGGCAAGAGACCTGTGCATTGAGAAGGGCGGCTACCTTGTAGTTATAAACGATGCAGAGGAGCTTCAGAAGGTTATCGGTATTGCAGAGGAGGCCGGTTTAGGCCGTGTCTGGATAGGCTGCCACAGAATAAACGACACCCTTGTTTGGGAAAACGGAGAAAAGGTAGATTTCTTCCCTGCACCCTGGGGCGAGGGTGATGAACCATCCTATGTTGACAGTTATGACGGAGCTAAAGAAGATTATCTTATGCTCTGGAATAACAAGGGCTGGGAATATAACGACAGCCGAAACGATCCCGTGGCTGACTATCCCAAGTGGTACAAGGGTACTATCGGTTTTATCTGCGAATTTAATGATTAAGTTAATAAAAAATGGCATTTCCTTGACGGAAATGCCATTTTTTTATACAATTATTCAGAATCAGACTTTAATTTTAGTCAGCAGTGCTTCAACTCTCTGAGCCAGATCCTTGAGAGCACCGGGAGTGAATGGGGATGCGAAGCCTGCTTCCTCCAGAAGCTCTGTCCATACCTTCTCACCGCCCTGACGGGACAAACGAATGTAGCGCTTGAATGCGTCGTCGTAATCGTCCTGAGAAGCCAGCAGGAAGTTGAATGCTGCCGTCTGGGCAAGGCAGTAATCAATGTAATAGAAGGGACTTTCAAAAATGTGCATCTGGTACTGCCAGCGTGTACCCTCTTCAAGATAGGGCATACCCTCAAAGCTGATGTGGGGTCTGAACTTCTTTTCAAGCTCTGCCCATGTTTTGTTTCTCTCAGCAGGAGTCATATCTGGATTTTCGTAGACTATATGCTGGAACTCGTCCACCATGCTGCCGTAGGGAATGAAGGAAAGAGCGTCCAGAGCGTGCATATAGCGATATTTAGGTGCATCTTCACCGAAAAACTTGTCCATGTAGGGCCAGGCGAAAAACTCCATACTCATGGAGTGGGTTTCGGCAGTTTCCATGCCGCCGCACTGAAGCTCAAGGGCAAAGCGGTTGTCAGCTATTAAGTAGGCGTTGAGAGCGTGGCCTGCCTCGTGAGTGACAACATCTACATCACCGGAGGTGCCGTTAAAGTTTGCAAGAATGAAGGGCTGTTTATACTTGGGGAATTCGGTGCAGTAACCGCCGCCCCACTTGTTCTTTCTGGAATCCACATCGAAGGCGTCGTTATCAATCATCATGTCGATAAAATCGCCGGTTTCTTTGCCCATGGCGTGGTACATCTCTCTGGCGGCAGAGAAGATGTGTTCTTTGTCACATGGGACGGGATCACCGCCGGGAACAAGCACTTCGTTATCGTAGAACATGAACTTGTCAATTCCCATGCGGCGGGCGTTCTCCGTGCGCAGCCGTGCCACTACGGGAACAATATCCTCCACTACATTTTTGCGGAAGTTTTCCACATCCTTCTGATCGTAGCACAGTCTGCCCATGCGGTAGTAGCCCAGCTCGACGAAGTTTTTGTAACCCATTTTCTGAGCTATGCGGGTACGGACATGGACCAGACGGTCGTAAATGCTGTCCAGCGCCTCACGGTTTGCCATAAGAGTTTTGCCCAGAACCTCCATAGCCTCCCGGCGGGTCTCTCTGTCGTCGGATTTGAAGTATTTGGCAAGCATGGGGCGAGGGAGCTTCTCTCCTCTGAATTCAAACTCCATACCGGCCATAAGCTTTGAATATTCACTGGTGATTTTGTTTTCCTCAACCATGTCCTCAACTACGTTGGGAGCCATGGACTTTCTCTGAGCCTCCATGGACTTAAACAGCACGGGACTAAGCTCCTTTTCCAGTTCCTCACGGAAGGGGGAATCCAGAAGAGCGGAGGCGTACTGAACCATGTAGTTCTGTACCTCAGGCATGATTTCGTCGTAATAATCGTTCTCGCCTACATAAAATTCGTCTACGGTGTTTATCGTGTAGCGCATATAGGCAAGGGAGTAGTTGGTGTAAAATTCCAGATAAAGCTTTAAGTAGTCCTCTCTGGCGGCAAGAATCTGGGCGGTGCTTTCGGCGTTTTTGATTCTGTCTATAACATCTGTCATGGTGGACGCAAGTTCGTCCAGACTTACACGCTTATAGGGAAGTTCGCTGACTTTCATTTTAATACCTCCTTGGTAAAAATTAGATTGGTTTAACTATACTATATTATCTCTTCTTTTGCAATCGTGTAAAAGCTGTGTTATAATAAAAACATTGTGAATTGAAAAAGAGGTTAAAGGTCATGAATAAAAATATAAATGAACAGCTGTTTGATTTTATAGAAAAAAGTCCTACCGCATGGCACGCAGCGGAAAACACCGCAGAAGCCCTGAAAGCTCAGGGCTTTACCGAGCTTTACGAGGGCGAGGACTGGACGATTGCAGGGGGAGGAAAATATTTCACCCGCAGAAACGGTTCTTCCGTTATAGCTTTCAAACTGCCTGAAAATCATTTCAGAGGCTTTATGATTATGGCGGCCCACGGGGATTCTCCCTGCTTTAAGGTCAAATTCCGGCCTGCTGTCAAAGCGGCGGGGGAGTACATTCAGCTAAACTGTGAAAGATACGGCGGCATGATCTGCTCAAGCTGGCTTGACAGACCCTTGTCCCTTGCAGGCAGAGTTCTTGTAAAGCAGAACGGAAAGCTCCGCTCAAAGCTTGTAAATATTGACAGAGACCTTGTAATGATACCAAATGTGGCCATTCATATGGACAGAAGCGCAAACGACGGCAAGAGCTACAACGCAAATGTGGATATGCTGCCGCTGTTTTCCGGCGCAGACGGTAAAATGAGCTTTGAAGATATTCTGGCAGAGGCCGCAGAGGCGGAAAAAGAAAATATTGTCTCCTATGATATGTTCACCTACTGCCGTGACAAGGGAACTCAGTGGGGGGCTAACCTTGAATACATTTCAGCACCCAGACTGGATGATTTACAGTGCGCTTTCTCCTGCTTGCAGGGCTTCCTGAAAGCTGAGAACGGAAACAGCGTGCCGGTGCTGTGCATATTCGACAATGAAGAAGTGGGCAGCGGTACAAAACAGGGAGCGGATTCCAGCTTTCTTGAAGATACTCTGAGCCGCATATGCGAAAAGCAGGGTATGAACAGGGGCGATTATCTCCGTGCCCTGAACCAGAGCTTTATGGTGTCTGCCGATAATGCCCACGCCGTTCACCCCAACCATCCTGAACTTGCGGACAGAAATGACAGACCTAAAATGAACAGGGGCATAGTCATTAAGCATAACGCAAATCAAAAGTACACCACGGATGGGGTTTCTGCCGCTGTTTTCAGCGAAATATGCGGCAGGGCGGAAGTACCTGTGCAGAGCTACACCAACAGAGCTGATATGCCCGGCGGCTCTACACTGGGAAATATAAGCTCTGCCCATGTGTCCATAGATTCCGTGGACATCGGTCTTCCTCAGCTGGCAATGCATTCGGCATATGAGACTGCCGGTGCGGACGATACGGCGTACCTTATAAAAGCTGCTGAATATTTCTTCGGCAGCGCCGTGAGACGGCAGGGAGAAGAAATTGAGATTTTCTGAAATTCGTAAGTAATTTATGGAAATCAGCTTGATTTAGTGTGAAATATTCTGTATTCTTAAAAACAAATATAGCTTCAGGAGATTTAGTGTTGAAACGAGTTTCAAAAATATTTAAAACCTCAATATGCCTTATGCTCTGCATGGTATTTGTTCTGCCGCTTACCGCCGCATTCGCAGAAGAGCCTGAAAGCCCACAGGAGAGCATTATAGACGGACAGGAGCTTCAGCAAAAGCTTGAAGATTATATAGCGTCCAAAAACCTGAACAAGGACAACATAAGCATAGGCTACTGCTATACTGCTACCGGAGACACATGGCTTTACAACGGAGATAAGTGGTATTACAGCGCAAGTATGTATAAAGTGCCCCTTTTTATGATTATGGCAGAGGGTGAGCACGCCGGAAAGCTGACTCAGGATTCCGATATAAGAGGTATGAAACTTTCGGAACTTGAAAAGCTGGTTCTGGTCTACTCCAATAATGATTACGGCCACCTTACCATGAATTATATAGCCGATGTACCGTATGAAACTCCTGAGGGAAACAAAAAGGTCAGAGAGCTGTACCAGAGATATTCAGATATGCCAAAAGAGGATTATGTGGATAACTTTTATGATTACAGCTATTTTAATGCCCGATTCATGACGGACGTTATGAAAACTCTGTATTTTGAAAACGAGCGCTTCCCGAATATTATCGAATGTCTGAAACAGGCGCAGCCTGATACATATTTTAACCGAACACTGGGCGGCAAGTATGAAATTGCCCAGAAATACGGGGCGCTTGTGGACAGAAGCAACAAGGCTTTCAGCCACACCGCCGGAATAGTTTACACGCCGAATCCCTTTATACTTGTGGTTATGACCGAGCAGATGGGCCTGAACGACGATCTGATTGCCGGCTTTGCCCCGATTTTTGAGGAGTACACCCTTGCGCTTGACGAAAAGCTGGATGCATTTGAAAAAGCCAGGGCAGAGGAAGAACAGAGAAAGGCAGAAGAGGAGAGAAAGGCTCAGGAAGAGCAGAGAAAAGCGGAAGAGGAAAAACAGGAAGAGCAGGAAAAACCGGAGCAGGAGCAGCCACAGACCCAACAGCAAAATCCTGCACCAGAAAATAAGGAAACCACGGAAAAGAAGGGTTCCTTTGCTAAAAAAGCTCTTGTGATTGCGGGTGTACCGGGTGCTGCTGCCGTGGCGGCTGTCCTTTTGTCAGCGGTTATGAAGAAAAAAGGCAGAAGGGAAAGAGCAGAGGAGAGAACCGCAAAAATTCCTGAGAAGAAAAAAACCGTGAGCAAAACCTCGAAGGATAAATATCAGCCTAAACATTAAAAAATAAAACTGGTGGAATTGTATGAAAAAAACTTTATGTATATTGCTTGCAGTCTGTATTTGCCTGAGCGCCGCAGGCTGCGGAGGCGGCTCTTACGGCGTTAAGGTGGTGCAGACTCTGGTGGAGCAGGATTACTCTCTGGGCTTCAGAACCGGAGACCCTACGGCAGCTTATGTTATTGCGGCTATTGAAACTTTAACGGCAGAAGGAAAAGTGGCAGAGCTTTCATCGAAATGGTTTGGAAGCAAGATTATAAACTTCAAGAAGAATGCAAGGGCGCTGGAAAAAGTAGGTATGCCCGAGCCAAGAGATTTTATCATCGGTGTTGATATAAACTCATTTCCTATGGCGTACATTGCAAACGGCGAATACTGGGGCCACGATGTGGAGCTGGCCATTGCGGTTTGCGAGCGACTGGGCTGGAATCTGAAAATCCAGCCGATAGAGAAAGAAAATGTGTATGTGGAGCTGTCCTCAGGAAATATTGACTGTGCGTGGGGCGGCATTGCCATAAATCAGGAGGATATAGATAAAGGCAGAGTTTTCCAGTACGGTCCTTATGTCCACAACGATATTGTAATAGCTGCCAGAGACGGCAGCCTTATATGGAATAAGCTTATGCTTTCGGGTAAGAAAATGGTTATGAGCTCCACTCCGGAGGCTCTTGAGGCTCTCAACACTGACGAGAAGCTGTCCAACAGAATGGGCCAGATTACCAGACTTGCAGGAGGCACCACCGAGTGCTTCAGTTATCTGTTTTCGGGCCGCTGTGACACAGTTCTTACAGACAGTACGGCAATTTACTACTATAATGCACATTGATGTGTAAAGTACCTCGGAATTTCCTTTAAAGGCAGGAAATTCCGAGGCCTTTTTTATTGACAAAGGGGCTTTTAGGTTGACCTGCGGTGCTTTTGATGTTAAAATATGATGATTTAATATGTAAAGAAATTGGTGAAGATATTATGTGGCTTTCGGATAAATGGCAGGATTTTGAGCTTATAGACTGCTCAAAGGGTGAAAAACTGGAAAGATGGGGAGACTATTATCTGGTTCGTCCGGATCCTCAGGCTATATGGGATACCCCGAGAAAAAATAAATTGTGGTACAGGCGTGACGCCGAGTACAGCCGCTCAAAAAGCGGCGGCGGCAGCTGGGACAAGGGAAAGCTGCCTCAGAACTGGCAGGTGCATTACGGCGAGCTTACGTTTAATGTAAAACCCATGAATTTTAAGCACACCGGCATTTTCCCCGAACAGGCTGCCAACTGGGACTGGGCTATGGATAAAATCAAAAATGCAGGACGGCATATAAATGTGCTGAACCTTTTTGCATATACTGGCGGGGCTACCGTTGCCTGTGCAAAGGCAGGGGCCAGCGTGTGCCATGTGGATGCAGCCAAGGGAATGGTAAGCTGGGGCAAGGAAAATGCCGCTTCATCCGGCCTTTCGGATGCACCTATCCGCTGGATAGTTGATGACTGCGCCAAGTTCGTGGAGAGAGAGATACGCAGGGGACACCGTTATGACGCCATTATTATGGACCCGCCGTCTTATGGCAGAGGCCCCGGCGGTGAGGTGTGGAAACTGGAGCAGAATCTCTGGCCCTTTGTTTCTCTGTGTGCAGATGTTCTGTCAGACAACCCTCTTTTTGTTATTATAAATTCCTATACTACCGGTCTTTCACCCTCTGTTTTGTCCTATGTTGCGGAGAGTATATTTACAAAAAAATTCGGCGGCAGATCCGACAGTCAGGAGCTGGCGCTTCCCGTAACGGAGAGCGGGCTGTATCTGCCCTGCGGTGCAACCTGCCGCTGGGAGCGCTGAGAGAGGATTTAGATTTGAATTCGGTAATTAGCTTTAAAGATGTGCATTACACTTATCCCGATGATGACATCGAGACGCTTAAAGGGATAAATCTGGAAATAGAAAAAGGCAGCTTTGTGGCGGTACTGGGGCATAACGGCTCCGGAAAATCTACGCTTGCAAAGCATATGAACGCCATACTTACGCCTACTGAGGGCAAGGTCTACGTTAAAGATACAGATACATCGGACGAGGACAGGCTTTTAGAGGTAAGGCGCTCCGTGGGCATGGTATTTCAAAATCCCGACAACCAGATAGTTGCAAATGTTGTGGAGGATGACGTGGCCTTTGCTCCCGAAAATCTGGGAGTACCAATGGAAGAGATAAGAAAAAGGGTTGACAATGCCCTTAAAATGGTGGGAATGTACGAATACAGACTTCATGCGCCTCACCTGCTCTCCGGCGGTCAGAAGCAGAGAGTTGCCATAGCCGGCGTTATCGCTATGGAGCCGGAAATTATCGTTCTGGACGAACCTACCGCAATGCTCGACCCTCAGGGCAGACGGGAGGTTATAGAGAGTATTACAAAGCTTTGCCGTGAGCATGGAATGACGGTGGTGCTGATTACGCACCATATGGACGAGTGCATAAATGCGGACAGGCTTATTGTAATGTCAAACGGTGTTGTTATAGCCGACGGAAAACCCGGAGCCGTGTTTTCTCAGGTGGAGCTTATGCAGAGCGAGGGACTTGATGTTCCGGAGACAACACGGCTTATGTATGAGCTTAATCTTGAGGGAATGAGACTGCCTTTGGACGCATTGGATGTGGATTCATGCGCCGATGCAATTGCGGCGGCACTAAGAAAAATATAAGAGGAAACAGAATGGCAGAAATCAGAGTGGAGAATTTATGCCACACATACAGCATGGATACTCCGTTTGAAAAAACAGCAATAGAAAATATTAACCTTGTTATTCCCCACGGACAGTTCGTAGGTCTTATAGGGCATACGGGGTCAGGAAAATCCACCTTTATCCAGCATCTCAACGCCTTGCTGGAACCAAGCTCCGGCAGGATACTCGTGGATGGCAGGGATATAAACGAAAGCAAGCAGTCAAGGCGTGATGTGAAATGGCAGGTAAGCCTTGTTTTCCAATACCCTGAATACCAGCTTTTTGAGGAAACCGTATATGCGGACATTGCCTTCGGCCCGAAAAATATGGGGCTGAGCGAAAAAGAAGTTGACGAGCGGGTACGGGAAGCAGCTGAGTTTACCGGAGTTTCGGAGGAGCTTTTTGAAAAATCGCCTCTGGAGCTTTCGGGCGGTCAGAAGCGCAGGATCGCAATAGCCGGTGTTATGGCAATGCGTCCGGGAGTGCTTATTCTGGATGAACCTACCGCAGGCCTAGATCCGGCAGGCTGCCGCCAGATAATGGACAATATAAAGCGCTACCGTGAAATAAGCGGTGCCACGGTTATTGTTGTCAGCCACAATATGGATGATGCGGCGGAATTTGCCCAGCGTATTCTGGTGTTTGACCACGGCAGCATAAAAATGGACGGCACTCCGGAGCAGGTGTTTTCTCAGCCGGAGGAGCTTATCAAGATAGGTCTGGCAGTTCCGAGACCAACAGCTGTTGCAATGGCGCTCAGACAGCGGGGAATTGATATCCCACGCTCCGTTTACACCCATGAGCAGCTGAAAAAAGCCGTGCTTCAGGTTAAGGGGGCGGGAAAATGCTGAAGGATATTACTTTAGGGCAGTTCTTCCCGGCGGATACCCCTGTTCACAGGCTTGACCCCAGAACCAAGCTGCTGCTTGTGGTGCTGTATATAGTCATGCTCTTTCAGGCAAAGGGGTGGGCAGGCTACGCTGTGGTGGCGGTGTTTACGGCAGCTTCCATGTGGCTTTCTAAAATAAAGCCTAAAAATATCTTTAAGGGCATGAAGCCCATGATATTTATTATAGTCCTTACGGGAATACTGAATATATTTTATACTCAGGGAACCCCTGTTCTGCCCGGCTGGATCATTACATGGGAGGGTATAGACAGAGCGGCTAAGATGATACTTCGTATTACGCTGCTTGTCACCGGTACTTTTCTGCTGACATATACCACAAGCCCCATGGCCCTTACGGACGGTCTGGAGATACTTTTAAATCCGCTCAAAAAGATAAAGGTTCCTGTTCACGAAATGACCATAATGATGAGCATGGCGCTGCGCTTTATTCCTACGCTTATTGAGGAGACGGATAAAATCATGTCTGCCCAGAAAGCAAGGGGGGCAGATTTTGAAACGGGAAACATTATAAGGCGTGCAAAGGCCATGCTGCCTATACTTGTGCCGCTTTTTGTATCTGCGTTCAGAAGAGCGGATGAACTGGCGGTTGCCATGGAGAGCCGCTGCTACCACGGCGGCGAGGGCAGAACAAGGATGAAAAAGCTTGTAATGTCCGGAAAGGACTGGGCGGCACTTTCAATCGGAGTTCTTTTCCTGATTGTGGTTATAGTTTTGAAGAAATTTGGATTATAATTTATGGCAACAAGAAATATAGCACTGCGTTTAAAATATGACGGCAGCCGTTACCACGGCTGGCAGGTGCAGAAAAACGAAATAAGCGTGGCGCAGACCATGGAAGAGGCACTGGAGAAAGTCTGCGGCCATAAGGTCAAGCTGACCGGCTGCGGCAGAACCGATGCAGGCGTTCATGCACTGAGATATTGCGCCAATTTTAAAACGGACTGCCGGATTCCGGCAGACAGAATACCGCTGGCTGTTAATGCCCGTCTTCCGGGTGATATTGCGGTAGTGGATGCAGTGGAGGCACCGGAAAATTTTAACGCTATCGGCTCCTGCATAAAAAAGGAATATATCTACAAAATATTAAACAGCCCCATCAGAGACCCTTTTCTGGATAAGCGTGTGTGCTTATATCCGCAGAGGCTTAATATGGAGCAGATGACTGCGGCGGCAAAAAGCTTTGAGGGAACCCATGATTTCAGGGCTGTAAGAAGTCTCGGAACGGAGACAAAAACTACAGTACGCACCATATACTGGTGCAAGGCGGAAAAACAGGGAGATATAATAACCGTCTCAATCTGTGCAAACGGCTTTCTGTATAATATGTGCAGGGCTATTGTGGGCACGCTGGTATATGCGTCCTACGGAAAGATACTGCCGGAAGACATTCCAAAGCTTCTTGAGCAGGGAGACAGACGGCTTACAGGGCCTACAATGCCTCCACAGGGGCTGTATTTAAACAGATTGTGGTATGATGAGCCGGTTGGACAGCTGTTTTTAGATTGATATAAAATATAAACATATATTTGTTCACAATTATGTGGTATAATAAACTCCGAGCCGGAGAAAAGCTTTGCGGGAAGCCGTAAAGAATACATATAAAGGACGAGATTGCATATGAAACTCTTTATCAATATAGTATTATTGCTGATAGTTGCAATGTGTATATGGCGTGGCTGCAAGAAAGGCTTTGTGAGCGGAATAGTCGGGATTCTGGCTGTGATTATCGCTCTTTACGGCGGAAGCTTTCTGTCGGAAAAGTACGCAGGACAGATTATTCCTGTAATGGAGCCTTTTGTTGACGGGTATATAGATTCCCAGAAAACAAGAAGTGCGGCTCTGGAAGAAATGGGGTACGGCAACAGCGAGCTGTCTTTGGAGGATGTTCTGGCTCAGGACAGTTCACTTAGATACGATTACGCTTTTGAATGTTCCAAGAGTCTGGGTTTGAGCGACAAACTGTCTGAGCGCATTGCCGATAAGTCGGTAAAGTATGCTGAAAAAACCGGAGAAAACATGACGGCATCGGTTATCAGCGTGATGTGCGACACCATAAGCTATGTAGGAGGACTGTTGCTGGCTTTCCTGCTTATATTGATCCTGCTGATTGCGATTACCAATATAGGAAACTTCAGCTTTAAATTCCCCAAAATGCCCATGCTTGACTATGTGGGCGGCGGAGTGCTTGGTTTTGTGAAGGGCTTTTTGTATTGTTCCCTTTTATGCTGGCTCTTGAGCTTTATGGGAATTATCATCGGAGCCGACACTCTGGAGGGTACAGCACTGGCAAAGTTTTTCATGACCTTTGACTTTTTGACAAAGGGGCTTATATAAAATCAGATAACAATGGGACGATGTGTCCTTGAGGCCGGGTTTTTCCCGGCCAAATTTACACCGGGAGGTATTTATGCAAGCACAGATGTGTTCACGCTGCGGAAAAAACGTGGCAGTTTTATTTATTACCAAGATAGAAAACGGAGTGACCAAAAATGAAGGCCTCTGTTTGAAATGTGCAAGAGAGCTCCATATTAAGCCGGTTGACGATCTTATAGATAAGATGGGTATTTCAGATGAGGACCTTGACAGCCTTTCAGGAGAAATGATGAATGCCCTCAACGGCGCAGAGGAGCTGATGGGACTGGAGGCTCCTGATATGGACGGAGAAGAGGACGATGGCAAAACCGCCACCTTCCCTTTCCTCAACAGACTTTTCGGCGGCCCTGCCAAAGAACAGGGAAAAGCGGAAAGTTCCGGTGAGGCTTCAGCACCTAAACAGGAAAACCGTGACAATTCCAGAAACAAAAAGAGAAAATTTCTTGACAGCTACTGCATAGATCTCAGCGAGAGAGCAGAGCAGGGAAAGCTCGACGCCATGATAGGCAGGGAAGAGGAGCTGGAGCGGGTAATTCAGATTTTAAACCGCAGACAGAAAAACAATCCCTGTCTTATAGGCGAGCCGGGCGTTGGAAAAACAGCCATAGCCGAGGGACTGGCACAGCGTATTGCCATGGGCAATGTGCCGTATAAGCTTCAGGATAAACGGGTGTTCCTGCTTGACCTGACTTCTCTTGTGGCGGGTACTCAGTTCAGAGGCCAGTTCGAGAGCCGCATGAAAGGGCTTATCGAGGAGATTAAAAACCACGGAAATATAATTCTTGTCATTGACGAGGTACACAATATTGTAGGCGCAGGAGATGCCGAGGGCAGTATGAACGCTGCGAATATTCTCAAGCCTGCACTTTCCAGAGGGGAAATTCAGGTTATCGGTGCCACCACATTTGCCGAGTACAGAAAACATATAGAAAAAGACACTGCTCTTGAGCGCCGCTTCCAGCCTGTCACCGTGAATGAGCCCTCCATTGAGGACAGCATAAAGATCATAAGAGGCGTTTCTCGCTATTACGAGGATTACCACGGCGTAACTATCTCAGACGAAATGTGCCGCCAGGCAGTGCTTATGAGTGAGCGCTACATCACTGACCGCTTCCTGCCCGATAAGGCAATTGACCTTATTGACGAAGCCTGCTCCGACCTTAATCTTAAAGACGAGAATATAAACAGGCGCATGATGGATGAACGGGATCTTGAAAACATCCGTTTTGAAAGAGATGCACTTATGTCGGAAGACATGGCAAATGACGAGGAAGCCACACAGGAAATGATGGATAGGCGCTATGCCAGAATTGCGGAGCTTCGCAGCCGTGAGCTTCAGCTTCAGAGTGAAATCGAGCAGCTGAACTCTGTGGGAAGACCGCAGCTGGGGATTGACAATCTGGCAAGGATTGTAGAGCTTTGGACCAAAATTCCCGCTTCAAGCATAAAAGAGGATGAGCTTGAGAGACTGGCAAACCTTGACGAAAGACTGAAAAAACACATTGTGGGTCAGGATGAAGCCGTGAATGCGGTCTGCGCCGCAATAAAACGCAGCCGTGTGGGGCTTAAAGTCAAGCGTAAGCCCGTAAGCTTTATATTTGTAGGCGGCACGGGAGTGGGTAAGACTGAGCTTGTAAAACGTCTTGCCGAGGATATGTTCGATTCTCCCGAATCGCTGATAAGACTTGATATGTCGGAGTTTATGGAGAAGTTCTCCGTATCACGCATTATAGGCTCACCCCCCGGATATGTGGGATATGACGAAGCGGGGCAGCTTACGGAAAAAATACGCCGCAAGCCGTATTCTGTGGTTCTTTTTGATGAAATTGAAAAGGCTCATCCCGATGTTATGAATATTCTTCTGCAAATACTGGACGACGGCAGAATCACCGATGCTCAGGGCAGAACCGTAAATTTTGAGAACACAATAATTATAATGACAACAAACGCCGGCTCCGGCAATAAAACCGGCAGCGTTGGTTTCGGCGGAACTTTAAGCGATATGAGCCGTGAGCGTGCTCTAAAAGCCCTGAATGAGTTCCTCAGACCGGAGTTTATAAACAGAGTTGATGAGGTAATATGCTTTAACCAGCTTACCGAGGATAATTTCCGTGCCATAGCAGAGCTTATGCTTGAGCAGGTAAAAGAACTTCTTCGGGAAAAGGATATGGAGCTGAGCTGGGACGGAAAGCTTATAGACTATCTGGTGAAAAAAGGCTACTCTGTAAATTACGGTGCAAGAAATCTTCGCCGTCTTATCCAGAAGGAAATCGAAGACGAAATTGCACAGAAAATTATCGAGATGCGTGGAGAAAAAACCGATATATTGAAGCTTTCCGCCGATGAAAACGGAGTTACGGTAAGCTATTAAGGAGCGAAGCTTATGAGCGACAGAATTCAGGTTATAAAAGGTGATATTACACAGCAGAGCGTAGATGCCATTGTTAACGCCGCCAACTGCTCCCTTTTAGGTGGAGGCGGAGTTGACGGAGCTATACACAGAGCTGCCGGACCGGAGCTTTTGGAGGAGTGCCGCAAGCTTAACGGCTGCAAAACCGGAGATGCAAAGCTTACCAAAGGCTATAATCTCCCGGCAAAATATGTTATCCATACCCCTGGGCCTATATGGCGTGGCGGAAAAAAGAAGGAAATTGAGCTTTTGGCCTCCTGTTATGAGTCATGCCTGCGCCTTGCTTCAAAGCACGGCTGCAGAACAGTGGATTTTCCGTCTATAAGCACGGGTGTATATCATTTCCCTCTTGAAAAGGCATCCGTAATCGCCATGTCCGTAATATACGACTACCTAAAGGAACACAAAGAAATCGAGCGTGTTCGCATGGTGTGTTTTGACGACAAAACAAAAGAATACTATGAAAAAGCTCTTTCCGAGCTTGGGGAGGCACTGTGAGGAAGAGAGTTATAAAATTCCAGTATAATTCTCCCCTTGTGCTGACCTTCGCACTGACCTCTCTGGTGGTGCTGTTTTTGGATTTCGCTTCATCCGGATGGACAACGCAGACCCTTTTTTCGGTGTATCGTGCCCCACTTTCGGACCCCTTTACATACCCGAGATTTATTCTTCATGTGCTGGGCCATGCAGATTATGCCCACTACATCGGAAACATGATGATGATTCTGGTGGTGGGACCTCCTCTTGAGGAAAAATACGGGACAGGAAATCTTTTTTGGGCAATATTCCTTACAGCTCTTGTTTCCGGACTTGTTCAGTGGCTTTTCTTTCCCGGAACCACCCTTTTGGGTGCTTCCGGCATAGTGTTTATGATGATTGTCATGTCCTCCCTTTCGGGTATGAAGGACGGTTGTATTCCCATTACTCTGGTTTTGGTACTGGTTTTATATCTTGGCGGAGAGCTGTTTGACGGGCTTCTCAAGACGGATAATATTTCACAGCTGACCCACATAATAGGCGGTGTCTGCGGTGCAGTGCTTGGACTTAATATGAGGCGATAGTATGGAAAATCTTCTTGTGAGTGCCTGCCTGCTTGGAAACAGATGCAAATATAACGGTAAAGCCAATACCCTGCCGGATGAGGTTCTGAATGTACTCAGAGAAAAGTACAAAATTATACCGGTTTGTCCCGAAACATCAGGCGGCCTTCCCATACCGAGAATACCCAGCGAGAGACAGGGTGACAGGGTTGTGAACAAGGCTTGCGTGGATGTAACGGAGGAGTATCGGAAGGGAGCAGAATGCGCCCTTATACTTGCCCGAAGATACGGCTGCAAAAAGGCTCTTTTTAAAGAAAAAAGTCCGTCATGCGGCAGCGGCAGAATATATGACGGAAGCTTTACCGGCACCGTTATTTCAGGCGACGGGGTTACTTCCGAGCTGCTGAAGAGAAACGGCATAGAGATTTTCGGCGAGAGCGAAATAGACTTGCTTTTATCTTTATAAAATAAAAATCTCCCCTTTTCAGCAGGAAAAGGGGAGATTTAAAATTGTTACAACAATGGAAACCATTGAATACAGCCGTAACACTGCTGTTTCATACAGGGGAGTGTTTTGCTATTCAGTGAAATATCTGGACTGCTTGGATAGATGATGCTTTGCTCTGTAGTCTGTGGGACTGATACCCTCTGCTTTGCGGAAGCTTTGAGAAAAATAACTGGGTGAAGAAAAACCTGTTATTCGTGCAATCTGGGACAGGGGATGGTCTGTTGTACGCAAAAGATAGCAGCTCTCCTTTATTCTAAGGCTGAGAAGATATTTAATAGGCGATATTCCGTAATCCCTTGTGAACAGATGGGTCATGTGGTATTTATTCAGGTGAGCCACCTCTGCCAGATCGTCGAGGGTTACATTTTCCTTGAAATGACTTTCAATGTAGCGGTGGACGGCAGCACCCTCCTTGCTTACCTGAACATTGCTTGGAATCAACTTTGCAGAAAAATCCGAACCACGCATGAGTCTTATTACAAGAATGTCAAGCAGATCCTGACACACGGTTTCATAACCGGGTGATTTGGTTTCCAGCTCTTTGAGCATATTCGTAAGCAGAAAATGAATGTCACTTCCGGAAGATTTGAAATTGATGATGGCAAAGGGATTGCTTTCTTCTTCGCTGACCATTAGCTCAAGTCCTTCAATTCCAAGGACGATGTATTCAAGGGATTTGGAGTCTATGCTGGTTTCCGTGTGCCGTACATGAGGATTCACAACTATAAGGTCGTTCTCTTCGACAGGGTACAGCTTGTCCTCAATACGGAACTGCCCTCTGCCGCCAACCACGAAGAACATCTCAGCACATGCGTGGGTATGGGGTACACTGTTCCAATCACCGCCGTATTTTGCGGTACTAACATAAAGAAGCTTTGCCGAAACTCTGGCATCAAGACTTGCTTTGGAGATTAAATCGTAACGGTTTTCACTCATACTATCACCACTTTATATTTATTGCCAAAAATAGTAAATAATGAATTATGGATTTCTGTAAATGATTATATAGCGTATTTAAATTATTTACAAGGACAATAAATTCATAAAAACTGTAAAAAGCAGTGTTTTTTCTATTATAAATAAAATAAAATCGGCTAATATTGTAGAGAATGTACAAAAAAGTAAGGACATTTTATTGAAATCTACAAAAATATAAGCCGTAGCAATATATATAAATAAGACAGCAATATTGAGATTGATGAAAAAATTGAATAATGTATACTATAAACATATCAATATGTTAAGGTAGAACCGAAACATAATAATTTATTGGAGGAAAATCTAATGAAAAAGTTTCTTGCGCTTATACTTGCGTTAAGCATGGTATTTGCTCTTGCAGCTTGCGGCGAGAGCAAAGCTCCCGAGCAGCCCGCAGAGACTCCTGCAGACGCTGCTGAGACCCCCGCAGAAGGCGGTACCATTCAGGTAGCCGCAGTATCTACTGCATTCACCGATGCCTACCCCGAGATGTGGGCTGAGATCGGCGCTGCTTTCGAGGCTCAGACCGGAATCAAGGTCGAGTTCATTGAGGACAAAAACCTTGAGGATGTTATCGGACCTTCCATGCAGGGCGGCGAGTACCCCGATGTGGTTTACCTTCCTGTTGGCCGTCCCGCCGGTCTTACCGAGCAGTTCGTTAAAGACAAACTGGTTGCAGACCTGAGCGATGTTCTGGAGATGACCGTTCCCGGAGAGACCGTGAAGGTTTCCGAGAAGATCTCCGACGGCTTCCTCGATACTTCCATCACCAACCCCTACGCAGACGGCAAGACCTATCTTGCTCCTATGTTCTACGATCCCTGCGGTCTGTTCTACAACGCCGGCCTCTTTGAGGAAAAGGGCTGGGAAGTCCCCACTACCTGGGATCAGATGTGGGAGCTTGGTGACAAGGCTAAGGAAGAGGGCATTTCCCTGTTCACCTATCCTACCACCGGTTACTTCGATGCTTTCCTGTACGGCCTTATGTACACTGTAGGCGGCCCTGAGTTCTTTGAAAAGGCTACCCACTACGAAGAAGGCATTTGGGATACTCCCGAAGCAAAGACCTGCTTTGACATCATCGGCAAACTTGCTACCTACACTAACCCTGTAACTCCTGCTCAGGCAAACGATCAGGACTTCAAGCAGAACCAGCAGCTCATTCTGGACAACAAGGCACTCTTTATGCCCAACGGCAGCTGGATTGCCGGCGAGATGGCAGATTCTCCCAAGGCTGACGGCTTCAAGTGGGGTATGACCGCTATTCCTGCTGTTAAGGACGGCGGAGACCGTTACAGCTTCTGCTGGTTCCAGCAGTGCTGGATCCCCAGCGGCGCTGAAAATGCAGACGGCGCAAAGCAGTTCATCGCATTCCTGTACAGCGACAAGGCTCAGGAAATCTTTGCCAAGGGCGGAGCTGTTCAGCCCATCACCGGTGCCGCAGACACTATCAGCGATGCAGAGAAGAAGGAATTCCTCGCTATCTATGACAACAATGTTAAGCCTGCTATGGGCGGCTTTGCCTCCTATAAGGCAGTTGCCGGTCTGGGCAGCGTTCGTGAAGTATTCCTCGATCCTGTTAACGGCCTTGTAAGCGGCAATGTTACTGTTGAGGAATGGGTAAACGGCATTAAGGAAGCAAGCTCCCAGATGCTGGCAAACCTCCAGTAATTCCCGAATAGACAAAAACGACCAAACCGACAGTAGGCGGGATGAGTAGTTTCCTACTCATCCCGCTTTTCCGATACAGCGGCTGCATTATATATGGCGGCTCTGAAAGCTCTTCCGAGCCGTGATATATTGCAGTTGCTATGTTAAATTACTTTTGAAAGGAGTTGAGGATGTGGAAAAACGTAAAGGACAGGGACTGTTTATAACTTTGTGTGTTGCCCCGGCCGTGATACTGTTCACTATCTTTATGATTGTTCCAACACTGAATGTTTTCAGAATGTCTCTTTTTGAGAGAGGTGCTTATTCACCGACAGAGACTTTTGTAGGCTTTAATAACTTTAAGATCCTCTTCAGCGACCCTAAATTTATTGCATCAATGCAGAATACTATTCTGCTCATAGTAGTAGTAACTGTCGTAACCTTTGCATTTGCTCTAACCTTTGCAGCTATTCTGACTAAAGAAAAAATAAAGGGACAGAATTTCTTTCGTGTTATTTTCTACATACCCAATATTCTTTCTATTGTTGTTATAGCCGGTATATTTTCTGCAATTTACAAACCTGAAAATGGTATGCTGAATTCAATCCTATCCATGTTTTCAGGCAAAACCGTTATGCTGCTGTGGAAAGACCAGCCGCTGGTTGTAATAAGCGTGATTATTGCCATGGTTTGGCAGGCAATAGGTTATTACATGGTAATGTATATGGCGTCTATGTCAAGCGTGCCTCTCAGCCTTTACGAGAGTGCCAGCCTTGACGGGGCAGGCAGAATTACCCAGTTCTTCCAGCTCACAATTCCACTTGTTTGGACAAACATACGCACAACTTTGACCTTCTTTATTATTTCCACTATAAACATGGCTTTCCTTTTTGTGAAGTCTATGGTAGCAAAGGGAATGATGGATGTGGGACTTAGCTTTATGTATAACCAGAAAGATGCCGGACTTTACGGCTATTCGATGGCAGCCGGCGTGATAATATTCCTTTTCTCATTCCTTCTTTCAGCCTTTGTAAACCGGGCAACCAAGCGGGAACCACTGGAATTCTAAGGAGGCTTGCAAAAAATGACTCAAACAAAACAATCAAAAGGCGGCGAAAAGCTGTTCAAGTTTTTTGTATACTTCATGCTTATCCTGCTGGCTGTTTGCATTATTGTGCCGGTGGCATGGGTGTTCATGGCTTCAGTGAAGCAGAATTCTGAGTTTTACGGTAATCCATGGGCTTTGCCAGCCAGCTTTTACTGGCAGAATTTCGTGTCCGCATGGAAAGGCGCAAGAATGGGAGAGTATATGCTCAATTCAGCTATAGTCACCGTTACAGCTCTTGCACTGCTGCTTGTCATTGCTCTTCCGGCGGCTTACTGCCTGTCAAGATTTAAGTTCAGAGGGAGCAAATTTTTAAACACCTGTTTTATGGCGGGCCTGTTCATAAATGTGAACTATATTGTCGTACCTATATTTCTTATGCTGAAAGACGGCGATATGTGGCTTAAAAACCTTATGGGACATGGTTTTCTGCTGAATAACCTTTTTGTTCTGGCACTTGTCTATGCGTCAACGGCTTTGCCGTTTACGATCTATCTTCTTTCCGGCTACTTTGCCAGCCTGCCACATGATTTCGAGGAGGCGGCGTATATTGACGGTGCCGGTTACGGTACAGCCATGACGAAAATTATTTTCCCTATGGCACAGCCTTCTATAATAACTATTATTCTCTTTAACTTCCTCTCATTCTGGAATGAGTACATCATATCCATGACTTTGATGAATTCCGCCAAAGGTCCCAAAACTTTGCCCGTTGGGCTTTTGAACCTTATGCAGGCGCAGCAGTCAAAGGCTGAATTCGGTACTTTGTACGCCGGTCTGGTACTGGTAATGCTACCTACAATCATACTTTATATCTGTGTTCAGAAGAAACTTACTCAGGGTATGACCGTGGGCGGATTGAAAGGCTGAGGTGCATATTATGCAGAAATTTTGGAAAGAACATGTGGCACTGAGAGTGACCCTTATAGCGCTGGCTTTTATTCTGGGCATGGTTTTGGTAATTGCCGGATGGAAGCTTACGGGCGAGCTTAAAGGGCTTTTGATCATGCTGGCAGGTCTGGTGCTTCTGCTTGCTGCCCTTTATATATACAACAGACCATATCAAGATTAAAAAAGATTATATATCAGGAGTAAAAATATGAACGAAGAAATTCGCAAGGGAAGAGTTACCATTCCTACTGACATGGATGTGGTTCCCGAAACTCTGGAAATAATGAAGCGCTGGGGTGCAGACGCAATCCGTGACTGCGACGGAACAGATTTTCCTCAGGAGCTGCGTAATGTAGGCGCAAAGGTGTATTCTACCTATTACACAACCCGTAAAGATAACGAGTGGGCAAAGGCTAACCCCGATGAGGTACAGCAGTGCTATATTATGACCGGCTTTTACACTGCCGAGGAAGAGGGAGCTTTGGAAATCCCACTTATGAAGGGGATTTCTCCCGAGCTTATGCAGGTTAACACCCGTGACGATATTAAGCGTTGGTGGGAGGTTATGGACAGAAGCAAGGGCGAACCGCTTTCTGCCGACAAGTGGAGCTATGACGAAAAGAGCGGCTGCGTTGTTATTTCTGAGCCAGAGGCTTACCATGAGTACACCGTCAGCTTCCTGGCCTATCTTATCTGGGACCCTGTCCATATGTACAATGCCGTAACCAACGGCTGGACAAACTTTGAGCATCAGATAACATTTGATGTGCGTCAGCCAAAAACTCATGAATTCACCATGAAGAGGCTGAGAAAGTTCATAGAAGAGCATCCCTATGTGAATGTTATCCGTTATACCACTTTCTTCCATCAGTTTACACTGATGTTTGATGAACTGAAGAGAGAAAAGTATGTTGACTGGTACGGTTATTCCGCCTCTGTCAGCCCATACATTCTTGAGCAGTTTGAGAAGGAAGTTGGATATAAGTTCCGTCCTGAGTTTATTATAGATCAGGGCTATTACAATAACCAGTACCGCATACCTTCCAAGGAATTTAAGGATTTCCAGAAATTCCAGAGAAGAGAGGTTGCCAAAATCGCAAAGGAAATGGTTGATATTACCCATGAGATGGGTAAAGAGGCAATGATGTTCCTTGGTGACCACTGGATAGGAACCGAACCCTTCATGGATGAGTTTAAAACCATTGGTCTTGACGCAGTTGTAGGCTCAGTTGGTAACGGCAGCACTCTCCGCCTTATTTCCGATATTCCCGGCGTTAAATATACCGAGGGCCGCTTCCTGCCCTACTTCTTCCCGGACACCTTCTATGAAGGCGGAAACCCTGTCTGGGAGGCAAAGCAGAACTGGGTCACTGCAAGACGTGCAATTCTTCGCAAGCCCATTGACAGAATAGGCTATGGCGGCTATCTGAAGCTGGCCTGCCGGTTCCCTGATTTTATAGACTATGTGGAAAGTGTCTGCAATGAATTCAGAGAGCTGTATGAAAACATCAAGGGAACCACTCCTTATTGCGTTAAGACCGTTGCAGTGCTCAACTGCTGGGGCAAAATGCGTGCATGGGGCTGCCATATGGTTCACCATGCGCTTTACCAGAAACAGAACTATTCCTACGCAGGAATTATAGAGGCTCTTTCAGGCGCTCCATTCGATGTGCGCTTTATAAGCTTTGATGATATTAGAGAAAATCCCGAAATGCTCAATGATATAGACGTTATCATTAATGTAGGTGACGGTGATACAGCCCATACAGGCGGCGCAGAGTGGGAGGATCCTGCAATTTCTGCGGCGGTCAGAGGCTTTGTGTGCAGAGGCGGCGGATTTATCGGTGTGGGTGAACCCAGCGGACACCAGTATCAGGGCCGCTACCTCCAGCTCAGCTCCGTTTTGGGCGTTGAGAAGGAGACAGGCTTCACTCTCAACTATGACAAGTACAACTGGGAAGAAAAACCGAACCACTTCATTCTTCAGGACTGCACCAATGGCGTAGATTTCGGCGAAGGAAAGAAAAATATTTACGCACTTGAAAATGCGGTTATCCTGTCTCAGAGAGATAAAGAGGTTCAGATGGCTGTAAACGAATACGGAAAGGGACGCAGTGTTTATATTTCCGGTCTGCCTTACAGCTTCTGCAACAGCCGTGTTCTTTACCGTGCAATTTTGTGGAGCGCCCACAGCGAGGATGAGCTTAACAAGTGGTTCTCAAGCAATTACAATGTAGAAGTTCATGCTTTTGTCAAAAACGGTAAATACTGCGTTGTCAATAACACCTATGAGCCCCAGAGCACCACTGTTTACACTGATAAGGACAGCTTTGAGCTTAATCTGGCTGCCAACGAAATCCGCTGGTACAGCATATAAGGCAGGGGTGATAAAATGACTGAATATCTGGAAAAGGTTTTAAGCAGTTTTCCTCTTAACGGCAGACCTGTTTACTGCGAGAGATACGGCTGCGGTCATATAAACGAGACATACCTTACAGTTTGCATTTCAGGATACCGTTATATTCTTCAGAAAATCAGCTCGGCATTTAAAGATGTTGACGGACTGATGGAAAACATTGCTTCCGTGACACGCTATATCCGCAGGTTTACCGATGATCCGAGAGCGGTTATGACCATTGTGCAAACCAATGATGGCAAAGACTATAAACGCATGGAAGATGACAGCTGCTGGAGAGTTTACGAATATATAGAAAATTCTCTGTGCCTGCAAAAGCCTGAGACGGCGGAGGACTTTTATCAGAGCGCCGTTGCATTCGGAAGCTTTCAGCAACAGCTTCAGAATTTTCCGGCAGAGACACTTCACGAATCTATTCCTAATTTTCACAATACTCCGGACCGCTATCGCATATTTAAGGAAACTCTTGAAAAAGATCCTATGGGCAGAGCGGCAGAAGTCAAAGAAGAGGTTGAGTTTGTGCTCAACCATGAAAAGGACGCCTCAGCCCTTACCGATATGTTGGCAAAGGGGGAGCTGCCTTTAAGAGTTACTCATAACGACACAAAGCTTAACAACGTTATGCTTGATGAGGTAACCAGAAAGGCGCTGTGCGTTATAGATCTGGACACCACTATGCCAGGTCTCAGCCTTTATGATTTCGGCGATTCCATTCGCTTCGGAGCTGCTACAGCTGCAGAGGATGAGCAGGATCTCAGCAAAATGGAAATGGATCTGGAGCTGTTCAGAACCTATACAAGGGGCTTTCTCGAGGCCTGCCCGGGACTGACCGAAAATGAGCGCAAAATGCTGCCTATGGGCGCAAAGCTTATGACTCTTGAGTGCGGTGTACGCTTCCTTACAGACTATCTGGACGGAGACCATTACTTTGCCGTGCACAGAGACGGACAGAACCTTGACAGAGCCCGTACTCAGTTTAAACTTGTGCGGGATATGGAAAGCAAGTGGCAGCAGATGCATGACATAGTAAAAGAATACGAATAAAGAAAACAGCGTGGAACCAATGCGGTTCCACGCTTTCTTTATGCGTACTGACCATCTTTATCAACATAGAAAACCGGAGCAGCACCGGAAATCAAAAGAACCATATCCGAGTAGCCCGTCTCCCTTCCAACACTGCTGTATACATGCTTTACCGTGACCTCTCCGCTTATGCTGCCGAAGACGGCACGGTTAGGCATTTGGTTTTTAATGTAGGATCTAAGTTCATTATACAAAACATTGGAATCAGGGACTGTTCCAAGCCTCTCTCCGTCCACAAATATCTCGTCTGAGAGACAAATGCCGGGAACGGACAAAATCATTCTGTCTGTAAGAAGCTTTTCTTTTCCCACAGGGGGCAGAAAGCTCAGGCGTAGGCTTTTTTTGAACATGGGAATTTGAGCTTCATCACGGCAAATCTCATCTGCTGCTGAAACAGCTGCCTTTTCGCACGCTTTGAACTGCGATGTGCTGTATAAGCCGTAAACATCTTTTCCCGAGACCTTTACCTTCCAGCAGACATTCAGATTTGCAGCCAGAAGTAAAGCCAGCGAAATTAGGGACAACAGGATTTTCTTCCACATAAAAACCACCTCCGAAGTTAACTTAACTCAAAAGATGGATGCAGTCAACAGCTTCGACAAAGCTGTTTATGAAGCAATTTTTTTCTACTCTGCTTCAGGGTTCAAGAGCTTAACATCGGTTATGGAGACCTCAAAAGCGGTTTTTTCAACGGGACCCTCATCAGTGAGCTTTATGTAGTTTCGGCTCTGAATCCTGCCCTCCAGAGAAAGCTCCGTGCCAACACTCCATAGGGAGGCCTGCCGTGCATTGTGCCCCCAGCAGATACAGGGGAGATAATCGGAACGGCCGTAGCGGCGGTTTACCGCCAGCATCAAATCGCAGATGTCACGCCCCATAGGTGTACAGCGGAGATTTGGCTCCTTGCACAGAGTGCCGCTGAGATGCACTGAATTTTCATAATCGTCATCGCAAAAATACAGTTCTTTTGCAAAAACGGTTATAATAAGCTTGGCACCATGCCCTCGACGGTTGTTAAAGCTGCGCAGCTGCCCTTCCACGGACAGCATCCCCGTCTCTTTCAGCTCAAGCTCTGCTAACTGCTCTTTTCTCAGCACAATATTTAAAGTATCCGTATTGCCGGAGAGGCGCTGAACCTGCAGAGGGAAAGAATAAAATTCCTGATTTCTGCTGCTGTGGGAATATTCAGGCTTTCCGGCAATTACACCGCAAAGCTTAACATAGTTTGTTTCAGAAGTCATGTCCATAGTTTTCAGTCCTTTTCGTTGAGATAGTTAAATCTATTCAAAAAGGGTTCTTGAATATGACGGAAAAATAGAATATAATAAATTAAGTATTCTGATAAGGAGAGATATTTATGGATATAAAAAATATTCTTGAAAAATGCGACCATACTCAGCTGAGAGTTGACTGCACCTCAGAGGAAATCAGAACGCTCTGTGATCAGGCAATAGAATTTGGATGCGCCAGCGTATGTATTCCGCCCTGTCATGTAGCAGGAGCAAAACGCTATGTGGGAGATAAGCTTCCGATATGCACGGTTATCGGCTTTCCAAACGGCTATATGACCACTGCTGCCAAGGCTTTTGAAGCGGCGGACGCAGTAAAAAACGGTGCAGACGAAATCGATATGGTGATAAACCTCTCCATGCTGAAGGACGGCTGCTGGGAAGATGTGAAAAACGACATCATGGCTGTGCGCAAGGCAACCGAAGGGAAGCTTCTTAAGGTAATTATCGAGTGCTGCCTGCTGACAGATGAGGAAAAAATTAAAATGTGCCATATTGTGGCTGAATGCGGAGCTGAATACATTAAGACCTCTACCGGATTTTCCACAGGCGGTGCTACAAGAGAAGATGTAAAGCTCATGCGTGAAAACAGCCCTGAGAGCGTCAAGGTAAAAGCTGCCGGCGGAATATCAAGTCTGAAGGATGCAGAAGACTTTATAGAGCTGGGAGCCGAGAGATTGGGGACAAGCCGTATAGTCAAGCTTGCTCTTTCTCAGGATAGCGGCGAGGGATACTAAGGAAAAAGTAATTTTTCTTAGTATTGATCAATATTATTTAAAGAAAAGCCTTGACAAGCGACTGAAAATCTGATATATTACCTATGCTAAAATAAAGAAGGTACGGTATCCACGTCCTCACCCGGCGGCAAAAGTCAGCTGTGGTCAATAAAACAGTTCCCGTTAAGGGATTAAAGTGTTTTTATGCGCGGATGTTGTACTTCCGCGCTTTTTATATTTTCCGGAGGTGTTTCATATCGCAAGCGCAAATCATCAAATCAACGAAGAGATCAATGATAAGGAAATCCGCCTGATCGGCGACCAGGGAGAACAGTTAGGCATTATGTCTGCCCGTGAGGCACTGGAAATTGCTGCTGAAAGGGATTTGGATCTGGTTAAGATTGCTCCTGGCTCCACACCCCCTGTCTGCAAGATTATGGATTACGGAAAGTACCGCTTCGAGCAGACAAAGAAGGAAAAGGAAGCAAAGAAAAAACAGCGTGTTATTGAAATCAAGGAAATTCGTATGTCTCCCGGTATCGGAGATAACGACTTCAACACTAAGCTGAAGAATGCTCAGAAGTTCCTGAACGACGGTGACAGAGTTAAGGTGTCCGTTCGTTTCAGAGGCAGAGAAATGGCTCATACTGATATCGGAGCAGTGCTGCTGAAAGACTTCGCAGCAAAATGTGAAGAGATAGCCAGTATGGATAAGGCTCCCAAGCTTGAGGGACGGAATATGTCCATGTTCCTTTCTCCCAAGCCCACTACCCCGCCCAAAAAACCTGCAAAACCGAAAACCCCTAAAACCTCAGAGCCTGAGGAATAATTACTTAGTTTAATAGCAGGGAATACCTGCATTAACCCAGTTACGGAAGGAGAAATAATCATGCCCAAACTGAAAACCCACAGCGGTGCTAAAAAGAGATTCAATCTCACTAAGACCGGTAAGGTAAAACGTGCACACGCATTTAAGAGCCACATTCTCACCAAGAAGGATTCCAAGCGTTGCCGTCGTCTGCGTTCCGAGGCTTATGCTGACGTTACCAACACCGCAACCATTAAGAAAATGATCCCTTACAAATAAGGGCTGACGGCATATAGGAGGATAAAAAATGGCAAGAGTTAAAGGCGCAATGATGACCCGCAAGCACAGAAACAAAGTTCTCGGTCTTGCAAAGGGCTACTGGGGCAACAAGTCCCGTCACTATAAAATGGCAAATCAGCAGCTCATGAAGTCCGGCCGCTATGCTTACGTTGGTCGTAAGCAGAAGAAGAGAGACTTCAGACAGCTCTGGATCACCCGTATCAGCGCAGGCTGCAAGATGAACGGTATGAACTACTCTACCTTCATGCACGGTCTGAAGCTTTCCGGCGTAGACATGAACCGCAAGATGCTCTCTGAGATGGCTATTCATGACCCCGCTGCATTTACCGCTCTCTGCGAGATGGCAAAGAACGCAAAGTAATTAAATTTACTTTTATGACCACTGCCGGATTCCGGCGGTGGTTTTTGTATTATAATGATATTAAGACAGAAGATTTGGTGTATTATATAAAGAGTGAGTAAATTGAAGAATAAAAAACACAGGATAAAGGATTTTTATGCGCTTTGCCCATTGGCACATACTGTTGGAATCCTTAGCACCGCCGTAATTGTATTTCACCTGCTTACACGGCACAACAAGGCGCTGATGGTTGAAATTTCAGAGAATTTTGTCCGCCCGTACCAGCAGACCATGGCAAAGCTGCTGAACAGTCTGCCTTTTTCAATGGCGGAGTTACTTATCTGGACGGCAGGTATTTCTGTTTTGGCTTTCGTAATATATGGAATAGTACGGATGGTGATGGAAAAAGAAAGGCTTACAAGACTGTATAAAACAGTTCTGCCCATTGCAGCCTTTGCACTGCTTGTATATGCTCTTTTTTCTGTTTTTTGGGGAACATATTATTATGCAGACGATTTCATAAGCAGCAGCGGCTTGAAAAACGAAAAAATAAGTGTGGAGCAGCTGAAAACCGTTACCAGCTACTTTGCGGATATGGCGAATGAGTATTCGGAAAAAGTAGCAAGGGATGAAAATGGCTTTTACAGGCCTGATAGGGAAGAGATACTCGAGCTGTCGCCTGAGCTTTATGAAAATGCGGAGGAGAAATTTCCATGCCTTCAGGGGGAGGCCCTGAAAGCAAAGCCTTTCCGATTTTCCGGAATTTTGAGTTATACTGATTTTACAGGCTTCTTCTTTCCTTTTACCGGCGAGGCCAATGTGAACGCCGATTTTCCGCCTAATCTTTTTCCCTCAACGGTTGCTCATGAGCTTGCCCACCAGCGGGGGATAGCAAAGGAGCAGGAAGCAAATTTTGCGGCTGTACTTGTGAGCCTTGAATATGGTCAGACGGATTATGTGTATTCGGCGGCACTTCTTGCATATACCCATTTGGGAAATGCTCTTTACAAGGCCGATTATGAGGCGTGGAAAGAAATATCAGGAAAACTGGGGGAATATGTTCTTCTGGATTTTGCGGAAAACCGTTTATACTGGGAAAAATTTGAAGGCCCTGCACGAAGCACCATGAACAAGGTTTATGAGGGCTTTTTACAGAGCTATGACCAGAAGCTCGGGTTAAAAAGCTATGGCGCCTGCGTGGATCTACTGGTGAATTATTACTATGATGAGGCGCTGAAAGCTGTAAACTGAAAAGAGACTGTCACAATTTCATGTTGTGACAGTCTCTTTTTGCATAATGTGATATATCAGTTTTTAAGGCTGTGGAGAGGTGCGGGGATTCTGCCGCCTCTTGCCACAAATTCAGCCGGTGATTCCTCATGGAGAGAAATGACTGGGGCAGAACCAAGCAGTCCGCCGAAATCTATTCTGTCTCCCACTTTTTTGCCCTTGGCAGGGATAAGGCGCACGGCGGTTGTTTTGTTGTTGACCATGCCGATTGCCGCTTCATCGGCAATTATTGCAGAAATGGTTTCGGCCTTGGTGTCCCCGGGGACTGCAATCATGTCAAGACCTACGGAACATACGCAGGTCATGGCTTCAAGTTTTTCAATGCAGAGAGAACCGCTTTCAACAGCGGAGATCATGCCCGCATCTTCTGAAACCGGAATAAAAGCACCGGAAAGTCCGCCCACATGGCTTGAAGCCATCACACCGCCCTTTTTAACAGCGTCATTTAAAAGCGCCAGAGCAGCAGTTGTTCCGTGAGTTCCGCATTTTTCCAGACCCATTACTTCCAGAATTTCAGCAACACTGTCTCCGATTGCCGGAGTGGGAGCAAGAGAAAGATCCACCACGCCGAAGGGAACACCGAGGCGTCTTGAGGCTTCCTGTGCCACAAGTTCACCCATACGGGTAATCTTAAAGGCAGTTTTTTTGATGGTCTCTGCCACGTCGTCAAAGGGCAGCCCCTTGCACTGTTTGAGAGCATGAGCCACAACGCCTGGGCCTGAAACACCCACGTTTATAACACATTCAGGCTCACCCACGCCGTGGAAAGCGCCCGCCATAAATGGGTTGTCCTCAACGGCGTTGGAAAAGACCACCAGTTTAGCGCAGCCCATAGGGTCAATGTCCGCAGTCTGTCTTATGATTTTGCCCATAAGAGCTACTGCATCCATGTTTATTCCCGCCCGTGTAGAGGCAACGTTTATGCTTGAGCACACGATGTCGGTTTCTGTCAAAGCACGGGGAATGGAATTTATAAGTTTCAGGTCGCTTTCCGTGAAGCCTTTGTGGCAGAGGGCGGAAAAGCCGCCGATAAAGTTAATGCCTACGGCTTTTGCGGCTCTATCAAGGGTCACGGCAAGAGGAGTGTAATCCTCTGCTTTACAGCTTGCGGCTACAAGGGAGATAGGCGTAACGGAGACCCGCTTGTTAACTATGGGGATTCCGAATTCACGCTCAATATTACAAGCGGTCTCAACCAGATTTTCAGCCTTGCGGCAGATCTTGTCATAGATATTCCAGCAGCATACATTTATATCGTTGTGGGCGCAGTCCAAAAGGTTTATACCCATTGTGACCGTGCGTACATCCAGATGCTGCTGATCTATCATCTGTATGGTCTGTAATATTTCACTGCTGTTTAAAAGATAACTCATTCTCTAACCTCAAATCCTGTGCATTGCTTCAAAAATATCCTGACGCTGAATATGAATATCCAGAGCTTTTTCAGCACCTTTTTTCTGAAGAAGGTCGCTCAGCTCATGGAAAGGCATTTTACAGTCAGTAAGATCCACCAGCATAATCATTGCAAAGTACTCCTGCATAAGGGTCTGGCTTATATCCAGAATGTTTATGTTCTGCTGGGCTAAAAGAGCGGTTACATGGGCAGTGATGCCCTTGGTGTCTTTTGCAAACACGCTTACTATAGCTTTCATAGTTTTCTCCTTTTATACATGGAATGACTTTTATTATACATTATAGAAAAGAAAATTCAAGCGCCGGGATTGATAAAAAACGATATGGGGCTTATAATTGGTTATAAAACTTTTCAGGAGTTCAATGCCATGACTGATAATTACGGAAGAGAAATTACATATATGCGTATCTCCGTGACGGAGCTGTGCGACCTGCGCTGCCGTTATTGTATGCCGGAAAACGGCATATGCAAAATGCCAGAGGAATTTTTGCTGAGTGAGGAAGAAGTGATAAATGCGGTGCGTGCTGCCGCTTCTCTCGGTATACGGAAGATAAGAATTACCGGAGGGGAGCCTCTTGTCAAAAAGAATATTGTGTCAATATGCAAAAATGCTGCGGCTGTACCAGGAATTGAGGAAGTATGCATAACCACAAACGGAATTAAACTGCCGCAGCTGGCGCTTCCGCTGAAGGAAGCGGGAGTTAAGCGCATAAACATGAGTCTGGACACTCTAAATGCGGAGAAATACGCCTACATAACAAGAAGGGGTACTCTGGCTCAGGCTGCCGAGGGCCTGAGAGCGGCGCTGAGAGCAGGCTTTGAGAAGATAAAGATCAACACGGTTCTGGTTGGCGGATTTAATGACGATGAAATTCGACCTCTGGCAGAGCTTACCATGCGCTACCCCGTTGATATACGCTTTATAGAGCTTATGCCAATGTACGACGGGGGAGAATTCGGCCCGGGGGCCTACATTTCAAATGAGCGGGTTCTGGAGGTACTGCCTGAGCTTCAAAAGGTATCTCCTGACGGCAGTGTAGCCAGACTGTATAAGCTGCCCGAGGCAAAGGGCAATATAGGCCTTATAAGTCCGGTGAGCGCCCACTTCTGCGCAGAGTGCAACCGAATAAGACTTACATCGGACGGAAAACTGAAGCCCTGTCTCCACTCAGCTGATGAAATCTCCATTAAGGGGCTTGACGAGGGGCAGATGCGGCAGCAGATGATAAAGGCGATACAGGCAAAACCGGAATGGCACGGAGCGCTGGACTGGGAAAACCGCAGTAAATCAGGCAGAAACATGAACCAGATAGGAGGGTAAGACAATGGCAGATTTTACTCATTTCAACAATCAGGGCAGAGCAAAAATGGTGGATGTAGGGGCAAAGCCCGTAAACGTCCGCACCGCAAAAGCAGGGGCAAGAGTGCTTGTAAATGAAAACACCTTTAATTTAATAAAAAGCGGCGGCATGAAAAAGGGAGATGTTTTGACCGTTGCCCAGATAGCGGGAGTGATGGGAGCGAAAAAAGTGCCGGATCTGATCCCCATGTGTCACCCTGTGATTATAGACGGAGTTAATTTGGAGCTGTCATTATGCAGTGAGCGGCAATCGGTGGAGATCTACGCAGAGGTTAGCTGCGACGGCAGAACAGGGGTTGAGATGGAGGCACTGACGGCAGTTTCTACGGCCGCTCTGACAGTTTATGATATGTGCAAAGCCGTTCAGAAGGACATGGTTATAACGGATATACGCCTTGTGAGTAAAACAGGGGGAGTTCACGGGGACTATTTCAGAGAGGAGAGAGAGGGGAATGAGCAGTAAGTATACTGCCGCAGTAATTACCGTAAGCGACAAATGCTTTGCAGGAGAGAGGGAGGATACCAGCGGCCCGGCTGTAAAGGAGCTGCTGGAAAAAGAAGGCTGGCAGGTTGTATACAGAGCCACGGTCCCTGACGAAAGGGATAAAATACGGAAAGAACTTGTTAAATGCTGCGATGAGCTTAAAATCTCCCTTGTGATGACTACCGGCGGCACAGGTTTTTCTCCGAGAGACATTACTCCTGAGGCAACTCTTGAGGTAATTGAGCGGGAGACCAGAGGGATTCCCGAGGCTATGAGAGCCGAGAGCATGAAGATTACGCCCAGAGCCTGCCTGTCAAGAAGCGTTGCAGGCATTCGTGGAGCGAGCCTTATAGTCAATCTGCCCGGCAGTAAAAAGGCGGCTGTGGAAAATCTGTCGGCGGTGACAGAGGCCTTAAAGCACGGCATGGATATGCTGGCATCGGCAGGTTCGGCAAATTGTGCCGCTCCCGAAAAGTAAATTATGTAGAAAGCGGAGACGGTTTGTCTCCGCTTTCTACATATTCCGAGTGTTTTATCCCAATGGTGCTGAATATATAATTATGTATGGTTTGGCTTGACAAAAGACCTGTAAATGTGGGAAAATACCTTGGATAGATGTGAAGGTAGCATAAACCTTTTGCGTATGAATGAAAGGAATGACGAAATGGAAAAATTATCCGAGAGAGAGCTTAGACTCATGGCTGCCAAAGGGCGGCTTATGGCGGTGGATGCCATTCACGAGGCGGCTTCCGGTCATCCGGGAGGATCACTGAGCTGCATGGACATTTTGAGCGTTTTGTATTTTGACGAAATGAATATAAGACCCGATGAACCCAACTGGGAGGACAGGGACAGATTTGTACTTTCCAAGGGTCACTGCGCCCCTGCTCTTTACTCGATGCTGGCTTTGAAAGGATATTTCCCTAAGGAAGATTTGAAGCTTCTTCGCTCCATTAAGGGCCATATGTCAGGCCATCCTGATATGGTGAACGTAAAAGGTATTGATATGTCCACCGGTTCTCTGGGACAGGGACTGAGCGCCGCTGTGGGTATGGCCGTTTCCGCAAAGTTAAAAGGTAAGGATTACCGTACCTACGCTGTCTGCGGTGACGGTGAGATCGACGAAGGACAGATCTGGGAGGCCGCCATGGCCGCTGCAAAGTGGAAGCTGGATAATCTCTGCGCTTTCGTTGATGTTAACGGTCTCCAGATTGACGGAAAGACTCAGGATGTTATGCCTACCGAGCCTTTGGACGAAAAATTTAAAGCTTTTAACTGGCACGTTATAAAAATAGACGGCCACGACTATGCGGATATTCGTTCCGCACTCAGAGAAGCCCGTGAAACCAAGGGACAGCCTACTGCAATAATTGCAGCCACCACCAAGGGCAAGGGCGTATCCTTTATGGAAAATCAGGCAGGCTGGCACGGCAAGGCTCCCGGCGATGAGCAGTTTGAGATTGCCGAAAATGAGCTTATGGCTCAGATAAAAGAACTGGAGGTTCAGTAACATGGCAGGAAAAATCGCAACCCGCACCGCCTACGGTGAGGCTTTAGTGGAGCTTGCTCCTGAATATCCCGAGCTTGTTGTGCTTGACGCTGACCTTTCAGGTGCAACAAAAACAAATTCTTTTGCAAAGGCATTTCCCGAAAGATTTTTTGACTGCGGAATTGCCGAGTGCAATATGACCGGCATTGCAGCCGGTATGGCAACTACAGGCTTGAAGCCTTTCTGCAACAGCTTCGCAATGTTCACCGCAGGCAGAGCATATGAGCAGGTTAGAAACTCTGTTGCATACCCCGGATTAAATGTTAAAATCGTCGGTTCCCACGGCGGCGTGTCCGTAGGTGAAGACGGTGCCACTCACCAGTGCATTGAGGATTTTGCACTGATGCGTGCAATTCCGGGAATGACTGTTCTCTGCCCCTGCGACGGCAACGAAATGAAAAAGGCAGTGGAGGCTCTTTTAAACTACGACGGTCCTGCATATATGCGCCTTCAGCGCTCCGACAGCGAAATCTTTACAGATGAGCTGGATGGATATGATTTCCGGATAGGAAAAGGGGTATGCGTAAGAGATGGTAAGGATGTCACCATTATTGCAACAGGCCTTATGGTGGGAAGAGCGATAAAGGCCGCAGAAATTCTGGAAGGCAAAGGAATTTCCGCCAGAGTTATAGATATGCATACTATAAAGCCTCTGGACGAGGAGATAGTTCTCAAAGCTGCCAGCGAGACCGGATGCATTGTTACATCCGAGGAACACTCCGTTATCGGAGGTCTGGGCGAGGCTGTCTGCGGACTTGTCAGCGAGAAATGCCCCGTTCCCGTTCTGCGCCACGGCGTTATGGACGAGTTCGGCAGAAGCGGTAAGGCAGAAGAGGTTTTGCAGTATTACGGTCTGAGCTGCGAAAAAATAGCTGAAATGGCTGAGAAGGCTGTCAGCCTGAAAAAGTAAAGCATAGAAAAGCCGGAGTTACACTCCGGCTTTTTTACCAAAAGGGGAGTGTTTATGAGGTTAAGGCTTGATACGGAAAAAACCTATGCCATAGCCCTTGAGGGCGGCGGGGCAAAAGGCGGATATGAGATCGGAGCATGGATTGCCCTGAAGGAATGCGGAGTAAAATTCAATGCTGTATCCGGTACTTCGGTGGGAGCATTGAACGGCGCACTTATGACCATGGGGGATATAGAACGGGCGATTAAGGTGTGGAAGGATATACGCCTTACACAGGTCATTCAGCTTTCGGAAGAAGAGGAGAAAGACCTGAAAAAGGTGCTCAACGGAGAGATAGAGCTTTCCGATATTGACGATCTTATTCCTCAGGCTCTGGGCCTTATAAAAAACAGGGGGCTTGATGTGGCTCCTCTGCGCCAGTGGATAAAAGAAATGGTGGACGAGAAGGCCATAAAAGAAAGTCCTGTGGAGCTGTATGTTACCACGGTCTCTTTAAGCGAACTCAAACCCCTTGAAATCAAGATAAACGATCTCCCTGCTGACCGGATATGCGATATGCTTCTTGCCTCTGCCTACCACCCCACCTTCAGGCTGGAAAAGCTGGGGGGCAAGCTGTATGCAGACGGAGGGCTTATGGATACGCTTCCTCTTCACGCTCTGGTTTCCAGAGGCTACAGAGATATAATTGCCGTTAGAATTCCTGGCCACGGCAGAGAGCGGCGCTTTAAAATGCCTGACGATGTTAATCTGACCGTTGTAGACACTGAGTTTGACTTGGGTGGCGTTCTGAATTTTGATGCACAGCAGGCACGCAGAGACATGAATATAGGATATTATGATACAATGCGTGTGCTTTACGGCCTTTACGGCAGGCGTTTCTGTGTTGACAGAACCATGACTGAGCGGGAGGCACTTACTGTTCTTATTGACAGGCTTTATGATGAAGCGAGCGAAGTGGGGCTGCGTACCCTGTGCGAGAAAGAGCTGCCAAGAATTGCCAGAAAGCTGGATGCGGAAAAGGAAGGCTATTACGATATTCTCATAAAACTTATGGAGCGGGAAGCGGAGCTTCTCAATATCGAACCGCTGAAAATATATACAGACAGGGAGCTTCTGCACCTTATTGAAGAGGCTGAAAACAAAGAGGGCGGCATAGGACATTTTGCTGACTGAGAAATGGTTTTTGCCATTTAAGTTTAACTTTACAAGCGGAATTTTAAAGCGTATAATTATAAACACAATATGAACAGAGCCGCAGAAATGCGGCTCTTGCCTTTAGCCACGGTCGGGAAAGCGCAGTCGGCTCTCTCCGATGAAATATTTACCGCCGTTTATTCCGTGCAATCACGGAGTATATATAGAAAGTGTTGTAAAGGAGAAGAAAAATGATAGTTTTATATGTTATCTTAGCTGTTATTGCAGTTCTGCTTGCGGTAATACTTGTCAGAACAGCAAGGTTTAAGCCTGTTAAAGAGGAAAAACAAAGCTTTCCTGATGTGGATTTTGACCGTGATGCGGCTGAAAATGCACTCAGAGAGCTTATTCGCTGCAAAACCGTGTCAAACGAAGACCCTGCACTTGAAGATGACGGGGAATTTGAAAAACTCATAGATAAGCTTCCGGTTCTATACCCCCATGTTGTAGAGACCTGCCCTATGCAGCGGATGGAAAACAGAGCTTTGCTGTTCCGCTGGAAAGGAAAAAATGACGGTGAACCTGCTGTTTTGATGGCTCACTACGATGTGGTGCCCGTTGAAGAGGAGAACTGGGAGAAGCCGCCGTTTGAGGGCATAATCGAAAACGGTGTGCTGTGGGGCAGAGGTGCTCTTGACACTAAATCTACCTTTAACGGAATACTTTCAGCGGCAGAAAACCTGATAAAACAGGGCTTTACACCTGAAAATGATATATATTTCGCCTTTTCGGGAGGAGAAGAGGTCAACGGACAGGGCGCTGTCAATATTGTAAACTACTTCAAGGAGAAAGGCATAGTCCCCTCTATGGTGGTTGATGAGGGCGGAGCAGTTGTGGAAGATGTTTTCCCAGGCGTTAAAAAGCCCTGCGCCCTTATAGGCATTGCAGAAAAAGGTATGATGAACCTTGAATACAGCATTTCCTCCAACGGCGGCCACGCTTCCGCTCCGAAGCCCCACACACCTGTGGGCAGGATGTCTGCGGCCTGTGTTAAAATGGAAAATAATCCCTTTAAGGCTCACATCACAAAGCCTGTGGCGGAGATGTTTGACACTCTGGGCAGACATTCAGGCTTTCTTTACCGCATGATTTTTGCAAACCTCTGGTGTTTTGGACCAATTCTGGACTCCATGTGCAAGAAGAGCGGTGGAGAGCTTAACGCTCTTATGAGAACCACGGTGGCGTTTACCCAGATGCAGGGAAGCTCTGCGCCAAATGTTATCCCTCCCTCTGCTTCTATGGTTTCCAACATACGCCTTAATCCCGATGACTCTCTGGCTTCCGCTCAGGAGTATATCCGCAAAACAATCAATGACAGCGAAATTACCCTGACCATGGGTGCCCATATGGAGCCAAGCCCCGTTTCCCGCACCGATTGCGAGGGCTGGCAGAGAGTTAAAAATGCGGTATCAGCCACTTGGAACGGCTGCCTTGTGTCTCCCTATCTTATGATACAGTGCTCT
>JARHZW010000072.1 GCA_029264685.1 Candidatus Limivicinus sp. | reverse complement strand
GGTCCACCCGTTCCCATTCCGAACACGGAAGTTAAGCTCACCAGTGCCGAAAATACTTGTCTGGAGACGGACCGGGAAGATAGGTCAATGCCAACATTTGAACCGCTGGTTTCCAGCGGTTCTTTTTTTATGTTTTTGTCGCCGTATGATCTTTTAAAAGTTATCAACAATCATGACATATTATGTTGAAAACTTTTCGTGTTATAGTTTTCTTTATATTTTCTGTTTGACTAAAAATGCAGGCAAGTGTATATTATAAGTGGTATGTGAAAATGCTAAACAATAGATTGTTAGATTTTAAAGGAGTGTTATTATGAGCAATAAATATGCAGGTACCAAAACCGAAAAGAACCTTTGGGAAGCCTTTGCCGGTGAATCTCAGGCCAGAAACAAGTATACTTATTTTGCTTCAGTTGCAAAAAAGGCCGGATATGAGCAGATAGCTGCTATTTTCCTCAAAACTGCCGAGAATGAAAAAGAGCATGCAAAGCTTTGGTTCAAAGAGCTTGGTGAACTTGGAGATACCGCTCAGAATCTTGTTCATGCCGCTGAAGGCGAGAATTACGAGTGGACCGATATGTATGAGCGCATGGCTCAGGAAGCAGAGGAAGAGGGCTTTACAGCACTTGCCGCAAAATTCCGCGGAGTTCTTGCTATTGAGCGCAGCCATGAAGAAAGATATCGTAAACTTCTCCACAATGTTGAGACAGCCGAAGTGTTTGAAAAGAGCGGTGTTCATGTCTGGGAGTGCCGCAATTGCGGACATCTTGTGGTGGGTACAAAGGCACCCGAGGTTTGCCCTGTCTGCAATCATCCTCAGGCCTATTTTGAATTAAGACAGGAAAACTATTAATTTTCCCTTAGATAACATTAAGGACTTATTTCTATAGTTATATTTTAATAGGCAGGACTATGATTTAGCAGTTTCCTTCAACTTTGGAGATAGTTAAATTGCACTGCACAGATGGATGCTTCCCTATAATTATGGGGAGGCATCTATTTTATTTTTCTCTGCCAATATTTATATAGTTCTTTATTTATATAGTTTTTTACACCAGTCAAAAATTAGTATTCTCTCAGAGCTACAGAAAACAGCTGTTCATAAGAAGAGCGTTTATGCTACTCTCACTTGTAGGTGTGAAATAAGCCCTTAGATGGACTGTAATTGACTTTTTTCTTGAAATTGATATAATTTGAGTGCATGCTAAATCATCATTTTTACACACTTTATAGGAGGCATCAAATGGACAGCATGGGTATTACGGTCTACATAGCAAGTGGAATTTTACTTGTTTTAGCCATAATCGGATTTTATATTTTGTTAAGACGGAATTCCTTAAAATCACAGTATAATAAAATAATATGTATTGCGTTAGGTGTGCTGCAAGCGGTTCATGCATTATTGTACTTAACAGGACTACTGGATAAAATCGCTCAAACTAATGTATATCTTGCTTTTGGAATTTGTGCTGTTATTTCCATTATTTGTATTGTTATGTCCGGATGGATGCTGCTGCCTTTTTCAAAGTTTAAGCATGGAATAAAATTTCTGTTTTTGCTTATTTCCATACTACAAGTAATCAGTACAATTATTATATTTTTGTTGCCCGAAGCCGGTATTCCACCATTGATCCAGTTTTAAATTACTTCTAAATTGTTGCGTATAGAAATACCCCCTATACTGGATGTCCGGTATAGGGGGTACATATTTTTGTCACATCGGTTTTATTGTATATTTATTATATTGCTGATTAAGATATTTCATTTTTAGAGCCTTCATTTCTATGGGCTACCCACTCACCAAACAAGCTTAGAGGTGTCTGCTTTTCCACAAAGAAACGATAGACCAGACCCGGATCATCACTTGTATTGTAGGTGTTGTTCATGCCGCCGTAGTCTCTGAACATTTTAACGCCGAATCTGTAGTAATCCTGCAGCATTGCCTGAGTATCGGCATTTTCATTTCCGGAGGGGTAGCAAAGGGTCATAGGCTCCTTGCCGGTCAGTCTGGTTATATAGCGTTTGGATTCCTCCATTTCCTGCTGCTGTGCTTCATAGGAGAGACTGTCAAGCTTGGTATGGCTGACTGTATGGCTCTGTATGGAGACATATTCGGATTCACCCATCTGTTTTGCCTGTTCTGCGCTCATGTGCAGTGCAGGAGATTCACCCATCATGTCGCAGATTATAAAAACAGTAGCCTTGCACTGATATTGTTCAAGAAGAGGCAGCATATAGAGAAAATTGTCCTGATAGCCGTCATCGGCGGTGATTATGACCGGTTTTTCAATGTTCTCGATGTTCCATAAATCTTCAAAGAAAATAGTTGTATATCCGTTTTCTTTCAAATACTGGAGCTGCTTTTCAAAGGTAGGAGGGTCTACAAGAAGATTTGCATTGGGATTTTCAGACCACTGTATGCAGTGGTACATGAGTATCGGCACATCATAGCCTTCAGGAAGCTTCCAGCTGCCGCTGGCAGGGGTACAGTAAATGGTGTCGTATTCTTCGTCGTAATAATAGCCTATCTGTGCGGCCTGACAGAAGGACTATACGGGCACATACAGGTCGTTTTGAGCGGAGCAGTGGATAGCAGGAGCAGCCATTTCCATGTCGCTGTCCAGATAATTTACGGAGCTGCTGCCGGCTTTCAGACTTACACGGCCAAGACGCCAGTCAAAAGCAAAGTCCTGGCTTTTGTCCTCGTGCTCCAGTTTAGCACCAATGGCTTCAACCGCCTCTGAAAGCTTAACATAGCGAAGGCCGTCCTTAGTAAAAGATGCGCCGGGCAGCTCTTTACCGTCAAAAAGAACTTTGCCTGCGCCTGTAAGCTCTGGCTCAACATATGGGGTTGGAGTAGGGGCAGGAGTGGCAGAAGGGACAGGAGCAGATGAGGCTTTCGGTGGAGCGGAAGTTTCCGGTGAATCCGGTTTTACAGCTCCTGTATCAGGTCTTTTAACATCTAAAGGGGATTGACTGACCTTTGGCATACAGCCAAACAGACTTATGCAGAGTGTTAAACATAGTAAAATTAGAACAGTTTTTTTCATTTTATTCTCCTTTGTAGTTTAAAGCACCTTCGTTATGATGATTAAGCCAGTCAGCAATTGTATCTATACTTGTGTGCTGCTGAACGAAGTAGCGGTAAATCTGGGCGGGGTCATCGCCGGTTTTATATGTATAGTAATCCGGATAGAAGGTTTTAAGTCCAAATCTGTAAAACTGTTTTGTAAGCTCCAAAGTATCATCGTTTGAGTCACCGCATGGGTAGCTAACAACCAAAGGCTCTTTGCCTGTCAGGCGGGTTATAAAAAGCTTTGAATCCTCAAGCTCAAACTGCTGATCCTCACGAGATTTGCTGCTTAGTGTGGGGTCGTGGTTTACGCAGTGACTTTGAATAGATACGAGACCTGTTTCACTGAGCTGTTTTGCCTGCTGGGCGCTCATGTGCATATGGGGCTCATCTAAAAGGGTGCTTGTTATAACAAAGATGGTGGCTTTGCAGTTGTATTTTTCCAGAATCGGGTACATATAAGTGAAGTTATCGGCGTAGCCGTCATCAAAAGTTATAATAACAGGCTTTTCTATATTTTCTATGTTCCATAGATCTTCAAAAAATATGGTAGTATAGCCGTTATCATTGAGATATTGCAGCTGTTTTTCAAAGCTTTCGGGATGGACGATCATGTTCGCTTCCGGAGAGGGGGGCCAGTCTATAATATGATAGCGCAAAATCGGCACATCATAGCCTTCAGGAAGCTTCCAGCTGCCGCTGGCAGGAGTACAATAAATGGTGTCGTATTCTTCGTCGTAATAATAGCCTATCTGTGCCGCCTGACAGAAGGACTCTACGGGCACATACAGGTCGTTTTGAGCGGAGCAGTGGATAGCGGGAGCAGCCATTTCCGTGTCGCTGTCCAGATAATTTACGGAGCTGCTGCCGGCTTTCAGGCTTACACGGCCAAGACGCCAGTCAAAGGCAAAGTCCTCACTTTTATCCTTATGCTCCAGTTTAGCCCCGATGGCTTCAACCGCCTCTGAAAGCTTTACATAGCGAAGGCCGTCCTTAGTAAAAGATGCGCCGGGCAGCTCTTTGCCGTCAAAAAGAACTTTGCCTGCGCCTGTCAGCTCCGGCTCAACGTATGGTGTGGGAGTAGGTGCAGGAGTGGCAGAAGGGGCAGGAGCAGATGAGGCTTTCGGTAGAGCGGAAGTTTCCGGTGCATCCGGTTTTACTGCTCCTGTATCGGGTCTTTTAACATCCAATGGGGACTGGCTGACCTTCGGAATGCAGCCGAACAGGCTGATGCACATGGTCAGGCACAGAATAACTAATAAAGTTTTTCTCATTTTCTCCACCTTTATAATTTAACTTTTCTTCATTATAACATAATTATACAAATTTAGACATAAAGAAGTTTGCGAAATTTAATAGTTTATATTGCTGTTTTACCGCAAAAAACAGAAAATGCCGAAACCCGGATCGGTTTCGACATTTTAAATTGACTATTTTTTCTTTTTGGCGTAACTGAACATCCAAATTACTATTACAATAAGGGCTATTATTACCACAAGGCCTAAGATCATGTTGAAAAAACCGCCGATAATTCCTGCGGCACCGGCTATAAGCTTAAACACCAGAATAAAGGCACCGATCAAAAGACCTGCGAGAACTATAATTCCGATAATTTTACCCACGCTGTAAATCCCTCCTGTTAAATCTGAGATCCGAGTTTTAAAAGAACATCTTCAAAATATTGGGGCAGAGGACATTCAACTTCTATCAGCTTTCCGCTTCCGGGGTGGATAAATCTGAGCTGTCTGGCATGGAGACACTGCCCCTCCAGTCCTTTTTCGGGAGAGGGAGCCCCATAGGTGTAATCGCCCAGAAGAGGATGGTTAATGCTTGCCATATGGACCCTAATCTGATGGGTACGACCGGTTTTAAGGCGACAGCGGATATGACTGTAGGCCTTGTAATTGGCAATCAGCTCCCAGTAGGTCAAGGCAGAGCGGGAGTGGATTTCTGTTACAGCCATTTTCTTCCTGTCCACAGGATGCCTGCCTATGGGCTTATCAACCATGCCCTGAGCAGCTTTCATATTGCCGTGTACAATGGCTTCGTAGGTTCGTGAAAGACTGTGATCAGCCAGCTGTTCAGCCAGTTTTTTGTGTGTAAAATCGTTCTTTGCCGCAATTATAAGGCCGGAAGTGTCCTTATCAATTCGATGGACAATACCGGGCCGGTCCTCTCCCCCGATTGTGGAAAGCTTTCCGCCGCAATGATATAAAAGAGCATTTACAAGGGTGCCCTCGTAATGTCCGGGTGCCTGATGTACCACCATTCCTCTGGGCTTATTGATAACCAGCAGATCCTCGTCCTCAAAAACTATATCCAGAGGGATGTTTTCGGGAAAGGGATGCTGCGCTGCCGCTTGGGGCAGAAGAACTTCAAAACTGTCACCTGCGGCGCATTTGTAATTCTTTTTTATTTTTCGCTTATCCATGGTGACGGCGCCGCTTTCTATAAGCTTCTGGGCTGCACTTCTGGATAGACCCTCTATACTACAGGCAAGGAGAGCGTCGATTCGATCTCCGCCCTCCTTAGCTGTGATGAAAAGAATATTTTCATCCATATTATCTTATTTGAATTCGTTGAGAATGTCGTCAAGGTCAAAGTCCATGCCGGTATTGACGCTTGCGGGTCTCTCCTGCGGACGCTCCTGAACTACAGGCTGAGGAGCGGGCTGAACAGGAGGCTCAACGGGAGCCTGAGGTCTTACATTCTGGGGAGCCTGCGGTGCAGCTGGAGCGGCAGGGGGAACAGGACGGGCAGGTCTTGCCTGAGGCTGTGCTGGAGCGCTGTAACGGGCCTGAGGTCTTGTATAGTTAGACGGAGCAACACCTGTGGCTCTCGCAGCGTAAGTGTTCTTCTGCTGGGCTTCTACCTTTGCGCTGGCCTTTTCCCATTCGGCAAAAGGATCGGAGCCGTCGGGGTTTTGTCTGGGTCTGCGCTGGGGCTGAGGTGAAGGAGCAGGACGGGCAGCTCTTTCTGCTTTGTACTGATCGTACTGGTCCTGAGCTTTCTTCTTACCCTTCAGAGGCTTTGCAGGAACATCGGCTTCAACAGCGGCTTTCTCTTTTTTGGATTTCCGCTTAGGTCTGTCTTCTTCCTCGTCGTCATCATCTTCAAACTCGTCATCATAGTCATCGGTTGGCGTTTTTTCAAACAAAATAGCCAGCACAAAAATTATGCAGCATACGGTGATGAAAATATCAGCCACGTTGAAAACAGGGAAGTTAAACAACTCCAGCTTGAACATATCCTGCACATAGCCGTAAATAACACGGTCAATGCAGTTTGAAAGACCGCCGGCAGTCACAAGGACTATGCTCCAACGGCTGACGGGGCCGGAAATAAATTTCGTGGCAAGTGCGATTATAACGGCAACCGTAAATATACCCGTTAGAATTATAAAGTATATACGGGCACCGCCGCCGCTTAAAAAGCTGAAAGCACAGCCGTCATTGTGGAGGTTTACAAGGCTGACTATGCCGGGAATCAGGGGTTCACCGGAGGAGGCCATGGAAATTGACATGGAAACCCAATATTTAACCCACTGGTCGGCAATGATGACTAAAAGAGCAACTATTGCGTAAAGCATTTCTCTCTCCTATCTGCCGCAATAAAAATGCGGCTCGTGAATTGCGGATAAAATTGTGCATAAACAGAGGAGAGGAGCTCCTCTGTTTAATTTTTGAATCAAAGCTCTGCCAGAGCGGAGGCGCAGCGGGGGCACAGGCCGGTTTCGGGGTCGGCATGCTCGGAATGCATCCAGCAGCGGGGGCATTTCTGACCGGGAGCCTCAAAGACGGAAATTGAAAGGCCGGGGAGATTGGCTCCCTTGCCGCATACTGCGTCGCTGAGCTGAGGTTCTGCATCGGCAACAGAGCAGTCGGAAACAATAAACAGCTCCGCCAGATTAAGACCTTCAACAGCCTTCAAGGCATTTTTGGCCTCTTCATCTTCAGCGTAAAGCACAACGGAAGCTTCAAGAGCTTTGCCGATTCTCTTTCCTGCACGGGCATTTTCAAGAACAACATTAACATCGTCACGAAGCTCAATGAGAGTGTCCCACTTTGCCATTACATCGGCAGAGAGAGCGTAGTCGTCAAAGGTGGAATTCATGCGGTTAAGGACAATATTTCTCTTGTCGTCGCTGTCGCAATGGGGCATGGCCTGCCAGATCTCATCGCAGGTGAAGGCCAGGATAGGAGCAAACATTTTTGCCATGCTGTCCAGAATCAGGTAAAGAGCTGTCTGTGCGCTGCGGCGCTTCAGGCCGTTTTCGCAGTACAGACGGTCTTTGATAATATCAAGGTAGAAGCTGGAAAGCTCTACAACGCAGAAATCATTTATTGCGTGGGAAACGGTGTGGAACTCGTAGTTATCGTAGGCTTTCATAACCTTTTCGATAAGCTGGTTCAGCTTTGTGATAGCCCAGCGGTCAAGCTCCATCATGTCCTCGGGCTTTACAAGGCTGTTGGGATCAAAGCCGTTCAGGTTGCCAAGGCAGTAGCGAGCGGTGTTGCGGAACTTCAGGTAGTTCTGGCTCAGCTGCTGGAATATATTCTTGGAGCAGCGCACATCCACATGGTAGTCCGCAGAACCGGCCCAAAGGCGGATCATGTCTGCGCCGAATTCCTTAACAATGTCGGCAGGATCAACACCGTTGCCAAGGCTCTTGTGCATTGCACGGCCTTCGCCGTCAACAGTCCAGCCGTGAGTGAGGCACTGCCTGTAAGGAGCCTGAGCCACACCGGTGGAGCCTACAGCCACAAGGAGAGAGGACTGGAACCAGCCTCTGTACTGGTCTCCGCCTTCCATGTACATATCGCAGGGCCAGAAGCCCTGATCACGCTTCATGGCTGCGGTATGGGTGGAACCGGAGTCAAACCAGCCGTCCAGAGTGTCGGCTTCCTTGGTGAAGTGAATACCGCCGCAGTGGGGGCACTTAAAGGCTTTGGGAAGAATTTCCTCAGCTTCCATGTCAAACCATGCGTTGGAGCCTTTTTCTTCAAAGAGGGAGGCAACGGCTTCAATGGTTTCATCCGTGCAGACAGGCTTTTTGCAGTCATCACAGTAGAAAACAGGGATGGGCAGACCCCAGCGGCGCTGACGGGAGATACACCAGTCGTTGCGCTCTCTTATCATGGCTGTCATTCTGTCCTTACCCCATGCGGGAAGCCAGCGCACATCGTCACAGGCCTTAACTGCGTCCTCCTTAAAGGACTCAACAGAGCAGAACCACTGGGGAGTTGCACGGAAGATAATGGGACTCTTGCAGCGCCAGCAGTGAGGATAGCTGTGGACTATCTCCTCGGAAGCAAAGAGGGCGCCGCTCTCTTTCATATCGTTTAAAATAACGGGGTTTGATTCTTCGGTTTTAAGTCCGGCGTATTTACCGGCGTAGTCGGTGTGTCGTCCCTGATCGTCCACGGGAACAACCATGTCCATACCGTAGCGCAGGCAGGTCTGATAGTCGTCTGCACCGAAGCCGGGAGCGGTGTGAACACAGCCGGTACCGGAATCCATGGTAACATACTCTGCAAGAAGCAGGCGGGAGGTCTTGGGCAGGAAGGGGTGGTTTGCCAGCATATTCTCAAAGAAGCTGCCGGGATGAGTTTCCACTATCTGGTAATTCTCAATGCCGCCCACCTTCATTACCTTTTCAACCAGAGCCTCGGCAATGATGTACATTTCACCGTTGGGAGCCTTTACAACGGCGTAGCTCTCACGGGGGTGAAGGGCAATGCCCATGTTGCCGGGCAGAGTCCAGATGGTGGTGGTCCAGATAACGAAGCTGAGCTTGCTGTGGTCAAGGTGAGAGAGCTTGCCCAGATCATCATTTATGGGGAACTTGACATAGACCGTGGTGCAGGGGTCATCCTGATACTCGATCTCAGCCTCTGCAAGAGCGGTCTCGTCCTTGGGACACCAGTAAACAGGCTTCAGGCCTTTATAAATATGTCCGTTTTTATACATCTTGCCGAAGATACGGATTTCTTCAGCCTCAAAGCTCTTGTTCATGGTTTTATAGGGATTTTCCCAGTCACCCAGAACACCAAGGCGCTTAAAGCCTTCTCTCTGCTTGTCGATATACTTTTCGGCATATTTCTGGCAGGCGTTTCTGAAATCGGAAACGGACATGGCCTTATGGTTGAGCTTCTGCTCTTTTATAATGGCACTCTCAATGGGCATTCCGTGGTTATCCCAGCCGGGGACATAGGGGGTATAGTAGCCACGCATGGCGTAAGAGCGGACGATAAAGTCCTTTATGGTTTTGTTGAGTGCGTGACCCATGTGTATGTTGCCGTTGGAGAAGGGAGGGCCGTCATGAAGAATAAAGCTGGGGCAGCCTTCATTCTTTTTTAAAAGCTCGTGGTATAGGTCCATATCTTCCCAGGCTTTAAGCATATCCGGCTCTCTTTTGGGGAGACCGGCACGCATAGGAAAGTCAGTTTTCGGAAGATTCAATGTGGTGTTGAAATCCTGTGACATAGTGTAAATATCTCCTGTTTATCTTTGAATTCTATAGGGAACAGGGTGATACCGGCGGCATCAGGCGGGAAAAAGGCCTAAAACAGGCTGCCGATATAACCAAACAGCGGGGCGCACGCACCTGCGCCCGCCCCGGAATAATCCAATATTCAGCCTTAGAAAGAGAAAGGCTGAGTGTTGTTAAAGTCCTTCTGGGCCTTAACGTTAGCTTTTGCCTCGGTTACAGGGGGAAACTCAATGGAGACATCCTCCTGAGCGGGGGAATCAGCCTGAAGAGCGGAAGGGTCTGCAGCTTTGGGAGCTTCAGACTGAGTATATAAACCGCTGCTTATTGCGTCAAGATTTTTGAGCTGAGTGTTGCACATGGCACGCATACCATCTATAAACTTAGAGGTGGCAGCCTTGGCATCCTGAAGGCGTTTTTCCTGCCTTATGGTCTCTTCCTCGATGGAACCCACTCTTGCCTTAACCTGTCTGTCTGCATCGGCCAGCATGGCGGACACACGCTTCTTTGCGTCTGCCTCTATCTGCACGGCGAGCTTCTGAGCGGATATAACAGCCATGTTGAGAGCGTCCTCGTTGGCTCTGTATTCCTCTATTTTGTCCACAAGCACCTTCATCTTGCTCTTCAAAACAGCGTTTTCCTTCTGGGCGGCGGTTATATCGTCAGCCAGCTCCTCAAGAAAATCGTCAACAGAGGCCATATCATAGCCGCCGAATTTAGACTTTTCAAAGGTTTTTTCACGAATATCCTGAGCGGTAATCATATATTTATCCACCTTTCAATAATTGTTTATTTAAAAGTACTGCTCATCACTTTCAGGCTGCTGACCCTGAGAGGCCAGAATGTCCACATTCTGGGGTGTGATGAAATATGTCTTACCCGATACAGGGGTGATCTTACCCTGCAGGGCAAAGGTTATGCCGGACAAAAAGTCCAGAAGCCTTCGGGCAGTATCCGTAGGCAGGCCTTCAAGCGTCATAACAACGGAGCGGTTCTGATTAAGGTGATTCAAAAGCTCTCCTGCCTCCTCAAAGGATTTGGGATTGAAAAGAATAACCTGAGTGTCATTACCGCCGAAGTTAACGACTTTTTCCCGATGAGAAGTCTTAGGCTTTGCCGTGCGCTTATGGGAAAAAGTCCCGAATTTAACGCCGTCTCCGGAAGCCTTCGGAGTCTTTCTGACGGCCGGCTCAGGTTCGGAAACCTGCTCGTCCGAGAAAGCGCTTTCAAATTTCTCCTGTATAGAACCGGGCTGAGCATTCTGCGCCACCTGTTTCAGGCTGACATCAGAGTCCTCAAAGAAATCGTCCTCATCATCATATGGTTGTGTAAGCTTACGCAGTTGGTCCATGAAACCCATGGTTTTGCCTCCAGTAAGTTTTGCTATTTATAGATGCGGGCGCCGAATATGGCGCTGCCGACTCTGACCATGTTGGCGCCGCAGGCGATTGCTTCCTGATAATCACCCGACATACCCATAGACAGAAAATCCATACATACATTATCGTATTTTTTCTCTCTATTGTCAACAAAAAGCTGCTTCATTCTCTCAAAATATGGCCTGTTTTCGCTGGAAATCCCGCAAATTGGCGGAATTGCCATCAATCCACGGACTCTGACAGAGGAAAATCCGGAAATTTCAGCCAAAATTCCGCAGATTTCATCTGGAGAAAAACCGGACTTTGAAGCCTCGTTTCCTATATTTACTTCCAGAAGAATGTCCTGCACGATAGATTTCTTTTCCGCTTCTTTATTGATGGCGGAGATAAGGGGCAGGGAATCCGCACTGTGGATAAGCTCTGCAAGGCCGACCACCTGCCGGACCTTGTTCTTTTGAAGATGACCTATAAAATGGAGCTTTGCGCCCTCATAGGCACCCTGACTGTTTTTTTCAAGCATTTCCTGAACCCGGTTTTCACCGCATATTGAAACGCCTGCTTTAATGGCCTGCTGCACTCTTGCAGCGTCGTTCATTTTGCTTGCAGCCACAAGATGAATTTCATGGGGATCTCTGCCTGCCTGCAGTGCTACCGACTCTATATTTTTAAGCACTGCGGCAGTGCTTTCGGCTATGCTCATACTCTTTATGCCATCCTTTCCTTTTCGTTCTTTTCAGAGAGAATAAGGAGGTTTCCCTCCTTTAAGCCTTCTGCATCGGGACTTTCAGCAGCAATGCAGCTCTCTCCGACTCTATATATTATCTCCACCGCACGGCGCTCAGGTTTTCCGGCGGTGAGGGTGTAGACATATTCGTTTCCGTCCTCATCTGTGCGGACGGCCTTTACCGGCAGCAAAAGGCCGGAATAGCGGGAAAAAATAAGTTCAGCCTCGGTTTTCCTAAGGCTCATATACTCTTCTCCGCCCTGATTTATGCGGAAAAGGAGCAGAAGCTTCCCCTTTTCGGGAGAGCTTATATTCACAAGCCTTGCGGGCAGCTCTCCGCCCGTGGCTTCAAAGCAGATATGATAACTTCCTTCTTTAGGAATTTTGCTGCTGTCCTCTGCCAGAGCGGCAAAGTACCAGTCAAAACCGGAAACCAGTCTGCCGCAGCCTTTTTTCCTTTCAGGCTTACGGGATAAAATATCCTGAAGCTCAGAAGGCTGCATGGAACAGAAATCTTCAGGACAGAGATACTCAAATCCGTCCAGTTCTTTGAAAAAAAGTGCTGAGCCTGAGAGCGGGACATTAAACGCCTCCGCTGCTTTGGCAGAGAGCTTGTCTCCGTCAGGCGGCAGCTCGTTTTCTGCCATGGGGGAGCAGATTACCTGCTCCCGTCTCACGGCAATTCCACGGAGGTGGATGCTGTCTTTAAGACTTACGGATGAGACTGCGGAAGTCTCATAATCACGGTTGAAGTGCTCCCAAACGTGTACGCCTGCATAGGCGCAGACAGTCAAAAAGATAAGCGTCACAGCAGCCGCCAGAACAGGCGGCGTTTTTCCGTGCTTATGTATTCCCATCAACAGCTATGGGTCTGGGGGGAACTATGGTAGAAATAGCGTGCTTATATATAAGCTGCTGTTTTCCGTCAGAATCCAGAATCACGGTAAAGCCGTCAAAGCCTTTCACCACCCCGTGAAGCTGAAAGCCGTTCATAAGAAACATGGTTACGTTCAGACGCTCAAGTCTGGCCTGATTTAGGAATGAATCCTGGAGATTTTGCGTTTTCTGCATATCTGCCAACTCCTTTTCGCAGAGGGTCCTTTTCCCTCCGTCATTATAGTATATCTCACGCATATTGCGTGGTACTTTATGATATACCGAAAGGCAGGCAGAATTTTGTCAAATTCAGGGGACAGCCACAGTGTTATGATAATTTATTATTTCCATTTTGCGCCAATATAATCAAGAGCCTGAGAAAGAGCCTTGTCATAATCAGGGGGGCAGTCAAGCTCCAGCCGGAAAGCCTCCTGATTCCTGCGAAACCATGTGAGCTGGCGCTTTGCGTAGCGACGGCTGGACTGCTTTATAAGCTCCAAAGCCTCATGACTGCTCATTTCGCCTTTAAGTGAGGCCACAACTTCTTTATATCCTATGGCCTGCATGGCGGTGGAGTTTTCCGACAGACCGGAGGCAAGCAGACCTTTGACTTCGTCAAAAAGACCCTGCTCTGCCATCATATCCACACGCTTGTCAATTCTTTCATACAGGTCTGCTCTGTCTTTGAAGTTCAGCACAAAGTAACAGGCCTCGTAGGCTTTCGGAAGCTCTCTTGTGCGCCTGTCATGCTCGGTGGCGGTTATACCGGTGAGCATATAGATTTCCAAAGCACGCACTATTCTGCGCTTGTCTGCGGGACTGAGCTTTTCCGCCCGACACGGGTCTATCTGCCGCAGCTCTCTGAGCATGGCCTCTCCCCCCACAGCGTCATATTTCTCTGACAGCTCATCACGCAGTCGGTTATCACCCGTCTGCCTTTCGGCAAAGCTTCTTCCGGAGAGAAGGGAGTCTATATAAAGCCCTGTACCGCCTGTGATTACGGGGATTTTTCCTCTTGATATTATATCATTACAGCAGGCGGAGGCTTCATCCACATACCTTGCAACGGAATATTCCTCCCATGGTTCTGCCACATCCAGCATATGGTGGGGAATTTGTCCTGTCTCGCTGCTGTCTGCCTTGGCGGTTCCTATGTCCATGCCCTTATATATCTGCATGGAGTCTGCCGACACGATTTCACCGTTTAATTTTTTCGCAAGCTCTATACTCAGCTTCGTTTTTCCGCTTGCGGTGGGGCCTGCCACAACTATAACTCTGTCTGCCATAATTCACCTCATACTATGCGCTTAAAGAGCTTGTCCAGCTCCTTTTTGCTGAGAGCAACAGACAGGGGGCGGCCGTGAGGACAGTATTTAATATCCCCTGCCACCACAGCGTTTACAAGCACTTCCAGTTCTTTTTTATCCGTGTCCCATCCGGCCTTTATGGCAGCCTTGCAGGCAACGGTATGCAGAATTTCATCTCTTGCGCTTTGAGCGTCCGGCGCTGTGCCACGGCGCAGCTTTTCGCAGATTTCCTCTACTGCGGCCTGAGCATCTGCCGAATCCATATCGGCGGGGAGGGCACGGAGAATGTATTCGTTTTCACCGAACAGCTCAATTTCAAAGCCCAGCTCGGTCAAAAGCTCTCCGTTATTCTCAATAAGCTCGCAGTCCTCAAGACTGAGCTTCAGAGGAACGGGAATCAGCAGATTCTGGGACGGAATTTCTCCGACTCTGGATTTGAGCCTGTCGAAAATCATCCTTTCGTGGGCTGCGTGCTTGTCGATAAGCAGAAGCTCCTCGTCTTTTTCTACGATTATGTAGGTTTTAAGCGCCTCGCCTATGATTTTAAAAGTGGGCTCCTGTGAGTTTTCAACACTTTCAACAGAGTTTTCAACAAGTTGTGGAAAATGGGGCTCACAGGAAGCGGAATCTATTTTTTTCGGTTCATACACTTGTTCTTCTTTCGGGGTATAAGCAAAGGAAGAATAGGAATTATACGGAAAATCGGAACTTTTTAATGAAGTTTGGCTTTGCCCCGAAAATCCGTAGTGAGACGGCGGAGAAACAAACTCCGCTGAGGGGCGTGTTGAAAACTCAGATTTTGAGCTTTGCTTGGGGCTGTAAGAAGGGGTGCGGGAGGGAATATCAGGCCGTGGCGCAGAGAAAGTACGCCTGTCTGAGGGGGCAGGAGCAGGGGCGGCCTTGTAGCCGTTTTCACGAAAGGCGGATGCGCTCATGCTCTGATAAAAATTCTCTCTGGGCTTTGGAATGGCGGCTTCCCTTGGGGTAAGCTCTGCCTTTACGGCTGCGTTTTCATTGTCAAGAGCAGCACGCACGGCGTGATAAACCAGGTCAAAAACCTCTTTTTCAGAGGAAAATTTAACCTCGGTTTTGGCCGGATGAACGTTAACGTCCACACTGCCGCAGCTTATATCCAGATACAGCACACAGGCAGGGAAGCGGCCGGTGAGAAGGCAGTTTTTATATGCCTGCTCCAGTGCGGACTGAAGCATGGGAGATTTTATCCAGCGGCCGTTGCAGAAAAAGTACTGGGCGCTGCGGTTCCCTCTTCCGGCAGAGGGAGAGGAAACATAGCCTGAAAGTTTCAAGCCCTGATTTTCACTGCCGCAATGGATAAGGGTTGTGGCAAGCTCACGGCCTAAAAGAGAGTAAATACATGAATTCTGCTGCCCGTCACCGGGGGAGAAAAACTCCTCTCTGCCGTCCCTTATGAAGCGGACGGAAACCTCCGGTCTGCCAAGGGCGCAGCGGAGGGCCGTTGTCAGGCAGGCGCCGGCCTCGCTCCTGTCGGATTTTAAAAATTTAAGTCTGGCAGGGGTGTTGAAGAAAATGTCCTTTACGGTTATGCAGGTGCCCTCGGGACAGCCGGCGGAAACCATATCCTCAATATCTCCGGCATTCAATGTGAGCCTTGTGCCGCTGCCGTCACCTTTTCGGCGGGTCAAAAGCTCAATGCGTGAAACGGAAGAAATGGCGGCAAGAGCTTCACCCCTGAAGCCCATGGTCTCTATGGCTTCAAGACCTTTTTCGTCCTTCAGCTTGGAAGTGGCGTGGCGGAGAAACGCAATTCCTGCATCCTCCGGTGCCATGCCGCAGCCGTCATCCGTTACCTTTATGAATGTGGCACCGCCGCCTCTGATTTCCACTTTAATGTTTTTTGCGCCTGCGTCAAAGGCGTTTTCCATAAGCTCCTTTATAACCGATGCAGGCCGCTCCACCACCTCGCCGGCGGCTATCATATCAGCCACATGGGGCTGCAATATATTTATAACAGGCATAATATACCTCCAATTTCAAAAAGCTACTTTATTATACAGGATTTTAGTTGAAAGTTCCACTGATTTTATGTTAATATTGAATGAATATCTTTATAAAGGATAAGGAACGAAAAATGAGTTATACAAGAAAAGAAATAAGTATAGAAAAAATACATCAGCAGGAAGAGATATGCGCCAAAATAAAGGAGACTCTCTGTGCCGACGGCAAAAAGCCCCTTGCACTTGTGGACACCTACGGCTGCCAGCAGAACGAGGCAGACAGCGAAAAGCTGAGAGGTTATCTCTCCCTTATGGGCTGTGATTTTACAGATGATGAGTTTAAAGCGGATATTATAATTGTCAATACCTGCGCCGTTCGTGAACACGCAGAAATGAGAGTACTGGGAAACGTAGGCTCACTTAACCACACAAAGAAGAACAAACCCGGCCAGATCGTCTCCGTCTGCGGCTGCATGGTGCAGCAGGAGCATATGGCGGACAAGGTGAAAAAGTCTTATCCGGTAGTTGACCTTGTTTTCGGACCCCACGAGCTTTGGCGTTTTCCCGAGCTGCTTTTGCAGCATATAGAGAGCAATAAGAGAGTGTTTTCCCGCTGCGACAGCGACGGTGTCATAGCGGAAGGTATTCCCAGAAAGCGTGACGGCAAGGTAAAGGCATGGCTCTCCATTATGAACGGCTGCAATAACTTCTGCTCCTACTGCATTGTCCCCTACACCAGAGGAAGAGAGCGTTCAAGACGCCCTGAGGATGTGGTGGCAGAGGCAAGAGAGCTGGTTAACGCCGGATATAAGGATATAACCCTTTTGGGCCAGAATGTCAACTCCTACGGCAGAGATTTAGACTGCGGTGTTGACTTTGCAGATCTTATCCGCATGATAAACGACATTCCGGGGGACTTCCTTATAAGGTTTATGACCAGTCATCCCAAGGATGCAACCGAAAAGCTGTTTAAAACCATGGCAGAGTGCGAAAAGTGCGCTCATCAGCTCCACCTGCCTGTCCAGTCCGGAAACGACCATATCCTGAAGGTTATGAACCGCTGCTATGACAGCGCAAAATATATCTCTCAGGTGGAACTTGCAAGGAGCTATATGCCCGACCTTGTGCTTACCACCGATATTATCGTAGGTTTCCCCGGAGAGACCGACCAGGAGTTTGAGGACACCATAAAGCTTTGCGAAAAGGTTCGCTATGACGCAATGTTCACCTTTATATATTCAAAGCGTCAGGGCACTCCCGCCGCTTCAATGCCTGACCCCTACACGAGAGAGGATAAGCAGAAGCACTTTGACCGTCTCAATCAGGTTGCAAACCGCATATCCGCCGAAAAGCACAAGGAGTATGAGGGGGGAACTTTCAGAGTTCTTGTGGACGGCGAAACAGGAAAGGACGAATACAACCTGTCATCCCGCACAAACGGCGGCAGACTTGTACACCTGCACGGCGACAAGTCACTGATAGGTCAGTTTATAAATGTGAAAATTACCGGAAGCAATACATGGGCACTGTATGGAGAGATAGAAAATGGCTGAATTGACGCCTATGAAAAGGCAGTATAACGAAATCAAAGAAAAACATCAGGACTGCCTGCTCTTTTTCCGTCTGGGCGACTTTTACGAGATGTTCGACGAGGATGCGAAGATTGCGTCCCGTGAGCTTGACCTTGCCCTTACAACCAGAGACAGAGGCGTAAAAGATCCGGAGGAGCGCACACCTATGTGCGGCATACCCTACCACAGCGCAGAGGCGTATATTGCAAGGCTTATAGCCAAGGGTTACAAGGTGGCAATATGCGAGCAGACGGAGGACCCAGCGCTGGCAAAGGGACTTGTGAAGCGTGATGTAATAAGAATAATAAGCCCCGGTACCGTTACGGAAAGCTCCATGCTTCAGGATGAGCGCAGCAACTATATCTGCGCCGTTTACTACAATAACGGCAAGGGCGGAGCCGCTTTCTGCGATATTTCCACAGGCGAATTCTGCTGCGCCGCCTATGAAGAGGATGCGGTGAACCACATTCTTAATGAACTGGGAAGATTTTCTCCCCGTGAGGCCGTCCTTTCCAGCGGAGCTGAAAACGAGCAGACTATAAAGGATTTTCTTACCAAAAAGCTTAACGCCATGCTGGAGAGAAATGAGGAAAGCTTTGATTTTCTGCCGGCGGCGGCAAGAATCTGCTCTCAGTTCGGCTTTAAGGATGTGGACGAAAGCGGCCTTGGAGACAGCAGCGCCGCAGTCTGTGCGGCAGGCGCACTTTTAGACTATATAGCAATTACTCAGAAGTTTGACTTGGGCTACATCAATAAGCTGGATGTGTTTTACGGCGGCAGATACATGGAGCTGGACTGGACCACAAGGAGAAACCTTGAGCTTACGGAATCTCTGAGAAGCGGAGAGAAAAGAGGGTCTCTCCTCTGGGTGCTGGATAAAACAAAAACGCCGATGGGAGGCAGACTTCTCCGCTCATGGCTTGAAAGACCTCTGCTTTCAGCCGTGGCAATTAAGCGCCGCCTGTCCGCCGTGGATGAGCTTTATAAAAATAACGTCCAGCGAGGGGAAATCATGCTTGCCCTGAGAGATATAAGCGATATGCAGCGCCTTGTGAGCAGAGCCGTTTACGGCAACGCAGGAGGTAAGGATCTGCGTTCGCTTGCTAACTGCGCTCAGGTCCTGCCGGGGATAAAGAAGCTTTTAGCCCCCTTTAACTGCGCCGCTTTAAGCGCCATAAGAGGAATGGACGCTTTGGAGGATATATACGAGGAATTGGATCGCACCATTGACGACAATCCTCCCTTCTCCGTTCGTGAGGGCGGCATTATCAGAGCGGGCTTTTCAGAGGAGCTTGACCACCTGAGAGATGTGAGAGACAACGGCTCTAAAATGGTTCGGGACATGGAACAGAGAGAGCGGGAGCGCACGGGCATCAAAAAGCTTAAAATAGGCTATAACAAGGTTTTCGGCTATTATATAGATATTCCCCGTTCCGCTGGACTGGAAAATGTACCGGAGGACTACATAAGAAAGCAGACTCTGGTTTCCAATGAGCGGTACTTCACTCAGGAGCTTAAAGAACTGGAAAATACTCTTTTGACTGCCCGTGACAGAATAAACGAGCTTGAATACAATTATTTCTGCCTCATCAGAGACAAGGTGGCTTCTCAGGTACACAGAATCCAGAAAACCGCAGAGGCGGTTGCAAAGCTTGACTGCCTGTGCTCTCTGGCTGAAACTGCGGTGAGAAACGGCTACACAATGCCGGAGGTGGATATTTCAAAGGAGCTTAACATAGTTGAAGGACGGCATCCTGTTGTGGAGCAGACCCTCAAAGACGTGCTTTTTGTTCCAAACGATACCTATCTTAACGACAAAGAGGACAGAGTGGCTATAATTACAGGCCCCAATATGGCAGGTAAATCCACCTATATGCGCCAGACTGCTCTCATTGTGCTTATGGCTC
>JARHZW010000026.1 GCA_029264685.1 Candidatus Limivicinus sp. | reverse complement strand
GCACAATAGTTTCCCAGCCTAAAATACTCATTTTTGACGAGGCCACCTCAAGCGTTGACACCAGAACAGAGCTTTCAATCAAAAAAGCCATGGATAAGCTTATGGAGGGCCGCACCAGCTTCATCATCGCCCACAGACTTTCCACAATCCGTGATGCCGACCTTATTCTGGTAATGAAAGACGGCGACATCGCCGAAACAGGCACCCACAATGAGCTTCTCCAAAAGGGCGGCTTCTATTCAGAGCTGTATCGCAGCCAGTTTGCCGACATCGACAATCAGGCAGTATAATCAATTAAAAACTCCGGCTGAAACATCACATTTCAGCCGGAGCTTTTTTATTTCTGCATTATTTCTTACTTCATAGCGTTTGCTTTTTTCATGTTTCTGCGGCTGAAAATTACAAGTGCTATAATGGTTGCAATGTACGGCAGAGTCATTGTAAGCTGGCTCTTTATCACGTTTTGCAGAGCCAAGCCTATGCCCTGACACAGGCCGAAGAAGAGACTGGAAACTATGGTGAGTATAGGGTGGTTCTGTCCCAGGCTGGCCGCCGCCATTGCAATAAAGCCACGGCCCGAGGTCATGTTTTCTGTAAACATTGTAACCTGTCCCATACTGAGTACCGTTCCGCCAAGACCGCAGAGAGCGCCTGAGAGTATAACCATACGCATCTGCACTCTTGTGCCCTTGGTTCCGAGGCTTTCAGAAGCCTCCTTACTTATGCCCACCGACAAGGTACGGAATCCCGAAACAGTTTTAAAGAGATAGATAAACAGCAGTATGGCTATGGCGTATGCAAGATAATCTATAATAGTAAGATTTTCAAGCACTCGTCCCAAAAACGGTATGTCTTTTATGACAGGCAGATTTATTTTGTCAAGCGACACAAGTCTGCTGTCAACAAGCTTTCCTCTAAGGCCGAAGATAATATACAGCAGGAAGCTTGTGGCTCCGTTTACAAGCAGGTTAAGAGAAGTACCGATAACCATATCCGCAGCCTTGTATTTTACCTGAAGAACCGCAACTACAAGGCCAATAAATGCGCCTGACAGCATACCTGCCATAACCGAAAGAAAGACATTCCCCGTAAAATAGTTCACTACAATAGAAAAGAACGAGCCTATAAGCATCTGGGCTTCAAGGGCAATGTTAAAAACGCCCACTCTGGCGCATATTGCACTGCCTAAAGCTGCAAGAAGTATGGGAGTAGTGGAGCGAAGAGTGGAGTTTAATATAGAAGCAAAATATGCGCTGCTCATGCTTCACTTCCCTCCTTTCCCTCAACCTTTATCTGATTTTCACCTTCTGTATCCTTTTTCCGCTTTTTGAAACGGAAAACCAGCTTCACAGACACAAACAAGGTTATGCAGCACTGAATAATTGTGGAAATTTCAAGGGGAACTCCCATTGAGCGCTGAATAGCACTGCCGCCTATTTGAAGGCCTGAAAGGAAAATAGAGATAAAGAACATTCCCAAAGGATTAAGATCGGCTATCAGTGCCGCCATAAGACCTGTCCATGCATAGCTTGGAGATGTGAGCATTCCGTCAGAAAAGCGATATTTCAAGCCGAACACCTCTGTCATACCGCCCAAAGAAGCAATAGCACCGGAGAGGGCCATGGTGATAAGCATTACCTTGACCTGTTTTGCACCGCCGTAGCGTGCAAATGACGGATTGAAGCCGCCCATTTTGGATTCGTAGCCGAAAACGGTGCGTTTTGTTATGAAAATCATGAACAGCACCACAGCAACCGCAACAATAAAGCCTGCGTTAAAGGTAGATTTAGGGGCAAGGCGTGGCAGGCACATGGCCTTGTCAATGGCAACGGTCTGAAGTGCCATTCCGTCACCTGCCGGATCTTTCAGGGGATAGGTCACAAAATAGCTTGTAATGTAGTTTGCCACATAGTTAAGCATAAGGGTGGTTATAACCATCGTTACCTGATACTTCCAGTTAAGTATTGCAGGAAGCAGGGCATAAAGAGCGCCGACGCACATTCCTATAAGCCATGCCAGAATTGCAACCAGTATCGGAGGACCGGGAATATAAATTGCGGCAACGGTGGCGGCAAAAGAACCGGCTATCATCTGACCCTCAACACCTATATTTATATATCCTGCACGCCATGCCATAGCTGTTGCCATGGCGCAGATTATTATAGGGGTAGCTCTTGTAAGAGTGGAATACAGGTAAAAGGGCTGAATGAAGGACTTGGTAAACATTTCCTTATAAACGGCAAAGGGGTTTTCTCCGCAAGCCACTATGACCAGCGCTCCCACAACAAGGCCGAACAGTGTAGCCAAGGCAGGCTGCCGCACAGCCTTCAACCCCCGTATCAGGGAAGCGAGCACCATATTTTCTGATATTTTATTTTTCTTCATGCAGCTCACCTCCCATCATAAGGATACCGAGTTTTTCCTCGGTGGCTTCGGCACGGGTAAATTCTCCCGCAGCCTTACCGTTGTATATAACGTAAATTCTGTCAGAAAGGCTCATTATTTCAGTAAGCTCGGAGGAAATAAGAAGAACGGCATCTCCCTTTTTCCGTTTTTCAAGCAAACGGTTGTGGATAAACTCCATTGCCCCTATATCAACACCTCTTGTAGGCTCCGCTGCAATGAGCAGGCTGGAGTTTTGCTCAACTTCTCTTGCAACAATCAGCTTCTGTATATTACCGCCGGAAAGTTCACCTGCCTTCTGGCTAAGGTCACTGTACCTGACATCGTAATCCTCAAGCATACGCTTGGTAAACTTCTGGATTTTCTTCATGTTCAAAAGGCCGTGGCGGCTCAGTTCGGGCTTATCCTGATGAGCCATGATTGCAGTTTCGGTCAAAGTTGCCTCTTTTGCACAGCCCCACAGATAACGGTCCTCGGGAATGCAGGCGCAGCCAGCTTCTCTGATTTCTCCCACTGTTTTTCCGGTAATGTCTTTTTCACCCAGACTTATTTTTCCGGATGTTGGTTTCATAAGGCCGGTAATACACTGGATAAGCTCCGGCTGACCGTTTCCGGAAACACCGGCAATTCCCACTATTTCACCTGCGTCAACGTGCATATTGAAACCGTCAAGAATTTTTTTCTTCTCGTCGTCCATCAAAACCAGATTTTCCACATTCAGTACAACACCTGTGGTTTTCTGCGGTTCTATTTTTGTATCCACAATCCGCCGGCCCACCATAAGGTAGGACATTTCCTCAATGCTCGTGTCCGCCTTGTTCATCTCGGTAATATATTTACCGTTTCTCATCACCATGACCCGATCCGCCACTTCCATAACCTCATGGAGCTTATGGGTTATTATGATTATGCTCTTGCCCATACCGGCAAGTTTTTTCATTGTATTCAAAAGCTCATGCACTTCCTGAGGTGTCAGAACTGCGGACGGCTCATCAAAAATAATAATGTCCGCATTCTGGTATAGCACCTTCAGGATTTCAACTCTCTGCTGAAGCCCTACGGGGCAGTCTCCCACTATACGTTTGGGATCAATATAAAGTCCGTACTTCTCGCACAGCTCTTCCGTAATCTTTACCGCTTTCTCCCTGTCAAAGAAAAACCTGCCTTTTCTGGGTTCATTGCCGTAAACGATATTCTCAGCCACGGTACACGGTTTAAACAGCATGAAATGCTGCTGCACCATACCGATTTTCTTTGCCATGGCATCATGGGGAGAGCGGAAGTGCTGCAGCTCCCCGTTAATGTATATTTCACCCTCTGTTGGCTGCTCCAGTCCGTAGAGTATCTTCATAAGAGTGGATTTACCTGCACCGTTTTCGCCAATAACTGCCAGAATTTCACCCTGATTCAATTTAAGCTGTACGTCGTCATTGGCGCACAGATTTCCGTAAACTTTGGTGATATGCTTCATTTCAAGCAGCAACCAAATGCACCTGCCTTTAATCCATATAGTTGTGGCTTCCTGCGGAAGCTTTGTAGTCTCATACTAAAAAAAGCAGACGGGAAGACATTTATTCTTCCCGTCTGCTCTAATCTATTGCTCACCTGTGAAAGGCTAAGGCAGCTGTTTTACTTGGCTGCGTTAAATTCTTCCTCTGTGGGCATATTAGTGAGGTCCAGCTTACCGCTGCGGATGTCCTCGGCGGACTGCTTAACAATAGCCATGTCCTCCTCGGAAAGACGCTCATTGACAGGATTCTTGCTTTCCTGAGTTACATGAACTGCACCAATGGTGTTTTCAGCAAGTCCCCAAGCTGAGTTTTCAGTGTTCCAGTGATCACTGAAGAACTCATCAATCAGATTCAGAACGGTGTTATAGGAATCCTTGATCTGGCAGCTGATGATGTAGGGATTTTCAGGATTGGTCAGGTCAATGTCCTGACCGGAAGTGTAGAATCCTTTCTCCTTTGCAGCCTCAAAGGTTCCGGAGTCGCCGCCTGCGGCAGCGGAGTTAACGAACATGCAGCCCTGCTCATACTGCTGGATAGAAAGTTCTTTGGCTTTTGCAGGATCTGTGAAGGAGTTTATGTAGTTGAACACAAACTTTGCCTCAGGGTCAATGGACAGAACGCCCTGCATATAGCCGTAACGGTATCTCCATGAACCGGGGCCCTCGAAGCAGTGGACAGCACCGTAAAGGTGGCTCTCTGCATCAGTTACAAGAGCGGCAAGCTGACCGATGAGGTAAGCGCCTTCCTGCTCACGGTAGGTAATGCACTTTACGTTCTCGGCTTCAACCTCGCAGTCGATAAGAGCGTAGTTGCTTGCGTCAGGATACTCTGTTGCCACTTTGTTTATAGCATCGCCGGCAAACCAGCCGCCGCCTATAATGAGGTCATATCCCTCAGCAACAAGAGCACGCATATTGTCCTCGAAAGCAGCACTGTCGGCACATTCTGCAACAGTGGCCTCAAAGCCGTACTTCTCGGCAGCCTCGTTAAGAGCGTCAACCATCATGACCAGGAAAACCTGAGTACCAACCTTGTCAGTTACAAGGGCGATTTTCTTTCCCTTACCGGGGAGTGCATTGGTGTCTTCATTACCTTCGGTGTCTGCTCCGTTTTCGGGAGCCTCAGCGGGGGTTTCGGGAGCTTTCTCGCCGCAGCCGGCAAGAACGCCAAAGCACATTACGAGTGCCAGGAGAAGTGCAAGAACTTTCTTCATGTCGTTTTATCCTCCATAATTCAGTTGTTTGTCTTTGAACACGGTTTCTCCCGTTTCAAAGAACAGGCGGGAAAAAGTTTTTGGCTTTTTCCCTCCACATTCAAATATTATATCTATTCGACTGCTTTTGTCAACGCAGTTTAGTCGATTTTCATGTTTCGACAATAAAGAGCTTTAACTGCTCGCAATTTTAAATAAATTACACAAAACCAGCCATTGTTTTTCGGTAATTTTGTTGTGTAGGCGATGTAAGCTGTTTTCAGCCATACAGCTTTTCAACAACTTTTCTTGCCTCGTACATGATTTTTTCTCTGTCCAGAGTCAAAAATTCTCCGTTTTCATATACGATACGTCCGTCAACCATATTCATGCACACATCACTGCCCTGTGCGGAATAGCACAGAAGTGCCACCGGGTCAAGATTTGGGTAAAGATGTGGGCGATCCAGATCGAAGGCAATAATATCCGCCTTTTTTCCCACTTCCAGAGAACCGGTATCAGCTCTTCCCTGAAGTTTTGCCCCGTTGACAGTTGCCATTCTGAGCGCCTGAGGAGCTTTCATAATCACAGGGTCATTGGTGTAGCCGTTGTGAATTATGGAGGCGATATGCAGCTCCTCCATCATGTTGAGGTTGTTGTTGCTTGCAGCTCCGTCCGTACCCAAAGCCACATTTATCCCCATGTCCATCATTTTCTGCACCGGTGAAAAGCCGCTGGCAAGCTTCATGTTGCTTGATGGATTGTGGACAGGGCTTACACCTTTTGCCGCAAGTATCTCCATATCCTCCTGAGTGAGCCATACGCAGTGTGCCGCCGATGTGGGGCTGTCAAATGTGCCCAGATCGCAGAACCAGCGGGCAGGAGTTTTTCCGTATTTTTCAATGCACTCTCTGTGCTCTTTTTCGGTCTCAGAAAGATGAATGTGCATTCTGCCGCCCTTTTCTTTACAGTATGCGCTGTACTGCTCTACAAGGTGGGCAAAGCAGGTATACTCTGCATGGATTGAAAAATCTATCCTTATCCGTCCCTCTCCTGCCATATGGTAATTGTCGAAAAGCTCCATGGACTCTCTGACACGGTAACATTCCTCATACTTTTCATTGGGGTTAAAGGACTGTATGGGTCGGCCTATATTAGCCTTTATACCTGCCTTCAGAGTGTTTTCCGCAATGATTTCACACTCGTTGTACATATCGGAGTAGCTGGTTGTACCGGTGGAAATCATTTCAAGCAGAGCAAGTGCATTTCCCACTCTTATATCGTCGGCAGTAAAGGTATCCTCTACCGGTATCATTTTTTCAAAGAGCCACTCCTGCAAGGGCAGGTCGCTTCCCACACCTCTGAGAAGGGTCATAGGTGAATGACCGTGACAGTTAATAAGCCCCGGAGCAAGCAGACGGTTTGTCATGTCCTTTTCTCTGTCATATTTTTCCAGTGGGCGTTCTTTTCCGATATAGTCAATCCTGTCTCCGTCTATACCCAGATAACCGGATTTTACAGGCACAAATTCTCCGTTAACAGTGGAAATTATATCGCAGTTTTTAAGCAGTAACTTCATTTTTTATCTTCTTTCTATAAATAAGTATGTCTCAGATTGCAGCAACGATTTTCTTCATATAACTGCTGAAGCGATGCTCGATGGTCTTTGCCGTCTCATCCACTTCCTCGCTTGTAAGAGGGCGGTCCAAAACGCCTGCTGCCATATTGGTCATAACAGATACCGCAAGCAGAGGCATTCCGCAGTGTGCAGCGGTGAGAGCCTCGGTAACAGTGGACATTCCCACAGCGTCAGCCCCCAGAATACGGGCAGCTCTTATTTCAGCCGGTGTCTCAAACTGCGGGCCGGTGAAGAACATATATACTCCCTCATGCACGGTAAGGCCTGTGCCTTCAGCGCATTTTAAGGCAATTTCACGAAGCTGAGGAGTATACATTCGGGATATATCAAAAAATCTCGGGCCAAACTCCTCCACATTGTGTCCTCTCAACGGACTTGCACCTGTGAGCTTAATATGGTCGGAGACAAGCATAACATCACCGGGGCGGTAGTCTGTATTAACAGCGCCTGCGGCATTTGTCAAAATAAGGGTCTTAACACCAAGAAGCTTCAGAACACGAACAGGAATAACAAGCTGTTCAAAATCATAGCCCTCATAGGAATGGAAGCGGCCGGACATACAGACCACTTTTTTCCCGCAAACTGTGCCGAAAATCAATTTTCCCGCATGGGACGAAACGGTAGACACAAGAAAATTGGGAATATCAGCATAATCTATAACCACTGGATTTTCGATTTCGTTTGAGAAAGGACCCAGACATGAGCCTAACACAATGGCAATTTCTGGAACAAAATCTATCTTCTCTTTAAGATAATCGGCGCTCTTTTTGAAGTATTCATAAGTATAGGTCATAGCCATAAACCTCCGAAAAATGTTCCGGCTTCTGCTTTGATTTCACTGTAAAAGCTTCCGGTTTTTTAATCGTAACATAGTTTGAAATTACTGTCAATCGGACATTATTCGCAAAAAAACTCCTGTTTTTACGCATATGTCTGTACTCTAATCCAAATGCAAAAAGCTGGACTTTGGCATATGAATATGTTATTTTAAACTAAAATTATTTTTTCGGGAGTTGTTTATATTGTCGATGTATGGGGATAAAAATAATCTTGCCGTGACAGCAGGCGAAAAAGAGCTTGTGGAAAGCTGGGTGCGTTCCGCCCCCGAACGATGCCTTTACATGTTGGATTTTTTCAAGAGGGGCGCAAAAGTCTGCAAAATAACCAAAGATACCTTAGTACTTTTAAACGAAAAGTACCGCATTTGCTATGTGTCCGGTTCCGACGCAAATTGCGACGAGCTGTATTCCACCGGCCTTGTTCTGACCGACAGCGAAGCTCTTGCAAAAAGGCTTGTAGCCGAGGGATATTACCCCGATATAATGGAATGTATTACGGCTTCGTATCTAAAGAAAGAGGCCCCTGTCGTTGCCCATCCCGAAATCGAAATAAGAGCGTTGACCGAAAATGACCTTCCGTTTGTCCTTGAGAATTACCATAATCCAGGCTCCGTTGAAGCTCATATCCGTGACAGGATCCAAGCCGGTATGATAGGCGGAATTATAGACGGCAAGCTGGCGGGATTTGTCGGAATTCATCAGGAGGGCGCAATGGGGCTGCTGGAGGTTCTTCCGGAATTTCGCAGGAGAGGTCTTGCGGAGCTTCTGGAATGTGAAATTATAAGAGCCTGTCTCAGCAGTGGCAATCTCCCCTATTGCCATATCAGAAAAGGTAATGCCGCCTCCATGGCTCTGCAGCAGAAGCTGGGCCTCAGTCTGGATATGACCCCCGTTTACTGGGTAGGATAACAATGTAATGTATTAAAAAGAGCTGTTTCCGGTTTAGGAAACAGCTCTTTTCACTGTCTGCGGCTGAATTTCAGACAGTGTGCCTGCCTGAACATTTTACCCGATCCCAACAAGTGACATCAGAAGCTTCATAACTCCCGCTGAAAACATCACAAGAATCGGACTTAATTTAAATTTTCGCAGCATTACCAGAGATACAAGAAAAATACCGATCATAGTCC
>JARHZW010000114.1 GCA_029264685.1 Candidatus Limivicinus sp. | reverse complement strand
ATGAGGATAATGGCCCTTTTCGGAAACAGCGATGTAAACTCTGTTAAACCAACGGTAGGAGCTGAACAGGAATATTTTTTAATTGATAAAGAAGTATACGAAAAGCGCAAGGACCTTATTTATACCGGACGAACTCTTTTCGGAAGCTGCCCTCCGAAAGGTCAGGAGCTGAACGACCATTATTTTGGAGCTATAAAACCCCGAGTAGCGGATTTTATGGCAGATCTTGACACTGAGCTATGGAAACTTGGAGTGTTAGCCAAAACCGAACACAATGAAACTGCACCGGCGCAGCATGAGCTTGCCCCAATATTTACAACCACAAATATTGCCGCTGACCATAATCAGCTTATTATGGAGCTTATGCAGAAGATTGCACGAAAGCACGGTATGGTCTGTCTGCTCCACGAAAAACCCTTTGCCCTGCTGAATGGTTCAGGCAAGCATAACAACTGGTCGCTCATTACGGATACCGGGGTTAACCTGCTTGAGCCCGGTGAAACACCACATGAAAATGCTCAGTTTCTTCTGTTTCTCTGTGCTGTAATTCAGGCTGTTGATGACTATCAGGATATGCTGAGGCTTTCTGTTGCGTCAGCAGGAAATGACCTTCGGCTTGGTGCTGACGAAGCACCGCCTGCTATAATTTCAATGTTCATCGGTGATGAGCTTTTAGGAATACTGAGCGCAATAGAACACGACGAGCCCTATGGCGGCAGAGAAAAGGAGCTTATAAAAGTCGGTGTTCATGTACTGCCCAAATTTCCAAAGGACAGCACTGACCGAAACAGAACTTCTCCTTTTGCCTTTACTGGCAACAAGTTTGAATTCCGTATGCTCGGCTCCTCAGCGTCAATTTCCGGCGTTAATGTTGTGCTTAATACTGCCATTGCGGAATCCCTTCGGCAGTACGCCGACAGATTGGAAAAAGCCGTGAATTTTGAGGATGAGCTTCACCTTTTAATTAAGGATGTAATTAAAAATCATAAGAGAATAATATTCAACGGCAACGGCTACGATAAGGCATGGGTCGAGGAAGCCCGCCAAAGAGGTCTGAGCAATTTCCCCACTACACCGGACTGCGCTCCATGCTACCTTGACAGAAAAAATATTGAGCTCTTTTCCAGCCACAGAATATATTCCGAAGACGAAGTTCACGCCAGATACATAATAAAGCTTGAAAATTACTGCAAGGTTTTAAAAATTGAAGCTCTCACTATGCTTCAGATGCTTAATAAGGATATTCTTCCTGCCGCTTCAAAATTCGGCGGTAAGGTTTCGGAATCCGCAGTAATGAAAAAGCAGTTGTGTGCAGATATAAACATCGACTTTGAACTGGAACTGAGCAGGAAGCTGAGTCTGATGATGTCAGACGCAATACAAGAGTCAAAGAAATTGCAGGAAGCATTGTCAGCCGGAGACAGAATTGAGCAGGAACTTGAAAACGCAGTGTTTTATAAGGATAATGTTCTGCCTTCTATGCTTGCGCTTAGAAATACAGTGGATGAAATGGAAGAAATAGTTGCATCTGAGTTCTGGCCCTATCCAAGCTACGGCGAAATACTATTCAGTGTAAACTAATATAAAAAAGGATAATCGGCTTATTGCTGATTATCCTTTAGTTATTTTTAGCATATTGCAGAGAAAGCTGTTGCTGTTGGCATGTCTGTAGGTAGTAAACTCATCCCTGTTTATATATAATTCACGCCCCCACGAAGATATGCGGATATATTTTTCGTCAATTCCCGTCGCCGTCACAAAATGAGCACGGGCTGAACCTGTCTTAATGTAAGCATCGTTTATTTTCGAATATAGGTTTAAATCATTTTTTCGCCAAAAGTATGGGAAATTAGGTCCGATAGACATTATAACAGGTAAATTCTCTGAAATTTGTTTTTCCAGATTCGAGTAGAACTTCTCACCTGACACAAGCCAAGCTGCACGAAACGGCAACTTCCTGTTTCTGAAATACAGGTTCAGCCCGGCTGTAAGAGCAAGAGAGTTCATACCGAAACGAGGGATCAACGGAAAATAATGCTTATTTAAGTATTTTAAAAACCTGTTGTATGAATTAAGGAGCAGGGGAGAAGGCCCCAAAACATCCCCCATATACAGGATAAGGTCAGCAGCGGCTACAACTCCGCAGCCGCATCTTTGTATGTTAGCATTGTCAGATAAGATTTGACTGCCACCGTAAGTATATGTAATTCCGTTTTTTACAGATATAAAAGATTTTTGTAATTCAGTCATAAGTCATCCTCCGAATTTTAAAATATTATATACTTTTTTGCAGGGTTTTTCAATATTGTACAAATTTGTGATGACAAAATATGCCTTTACTGATATAATTATTTCATAAAGAATAACGGAGGCTGATATTATGGATATGTTGGATTTTTTGAGAAGTGAAGGTATAGATGAGAGTGTTATAAAAAAAATAGAAGATTTTCGGTATAAATTTCCATCGGATAAATTGCAGGATTACCGCATACCTAAGCCGAAATTTATGTACTATGGTAAAGATGTATGGCTCAAAGCTCTCACTGCCATAATCTCCGGAGAAAACCTTCTTCTGGTAGGTCCCAAAGCCACAGGTAAAAATGTTTTGGCCGAAAATCTGGCAGCCGTTTTCAATCGCCCCCAGTGGGACATTTCATTCTACCTCAATACTGACGCTGCTTCCCTTATCGGGACCGATACCTTCAAAAACGGCGAAGTCACCTTGCGTCACGGTCCGATTTATCAGTGCGCTGAGTATGGCGGTTTTGGCGTACTGGATGAAATTAACATGGCTAAAAACGAATCTCTTGCTGTTTTGCACGCCACCTTGGACTTTCGCCGTATAATAGATGTTCCGGGGTACGATAGAATAAAGCTTGCACCCAGCACCAGATTTATCGCTACCATGAACTACGGATATGCAGGTACAAGAGAAGTAAACGAAGCATTGGCATCCCGTTTCATGGTTATAAACATGCCGGTAATTTCAGAAAACGACCTGAAAAAACTTCTGTTGGCTCAAAACAACAGACTTAAAGATGAATATGCAGAGCAGCTTGCAGCTCTGTTTCAGGAAATACGAAAAAAATGCGACAGCTCGGAAATTTCTACAAAGGCCCTTGACCTCAGAGGACTGCTTGCCTCCGTGCAGTTGGTTGAAAACGGTCTCAGCGTTAAGGATGCCCTGGAGCTTGGCATCGTAAATAAGTCTTTTGATGATTTTGAACGCCAGCTTGTTTCCGATATTATCTCCGCCCGTATTTCTGACAGCCTTGGTCAGAAGGATATTTTTAATTAAAAATGACAGAAATTTCAGATATTCAAAGAAAACGAGCCATCAATATCATATGGAATGCAGCTGAAGACTACAGCTTTGCGCCGGACTTCAAGGCTTACGATAAGGATGGATCTGCGGATCTATACTGGAACTGTATAATCGGGGCTGTCCGAAGGCACTATGATTATCCAAAAATAGAAAAGGTTTTTGCTGCCTTTACTCAGTATGAGGACGGAGATACATACGAAAGTCTGTTATGGCTTGGACTGGAAAACAGCATTTATCAAAAAGAAGTTGATGAACGTCCGGTTTTAAAAGAACTGCGTGAAAAATATGCAAGAAGCTTCGTTGATGAGTACCGTGCGCCAATAGATGACTATAAGCTCTATGACTGTCTTGCTCTTGCCCACTATATGAGGGTTTTGAAATCAGAACCTAAGCTGAACAAATATGATATAAAACTGCTGAATGAGCTTGAATTTACGCCTGAAATGGACACCGATCAGATAGTTGATAAAGCCAGAGAGCTTTTTGAAAGATGGTTTCAAATCAGTACTGAGGAGAGAAAGCAGGAGAGGCGGAAAAACATTTTCTCATTCAGACGCCGTAAGCAGGCGGCAAATAATAACAGATACAGAAAGTTCGGCATAGGCTTTGCAGATCATCCATCGCATATATACGGTACCTGTTCGTCAGACGCACAGCAGGAAGACGAAGAAATCCGCACAAAAATGACAGCGGAGGAGCTTCGTGAATTTATGGCCGTAAAATATGGAACACCCATATATAATCAGGGGCAGATAAGTGATATAGAACGGAAATTATGCAACGGAAATCATACTGACTGCCACCTGCATTTTACCAAAGGTGAACCTGTAAAAGGCAAAATTCAAAACGGTTTTGAAGCTCTTCAAAAAACAAAAGAAGCAGAACAGAAAGCAAAAAACCGGCAGACCTATAAAGATAATCTGGCTCAGAACAGAACGGCAATTTCAAAGCTTGCCGCAAAAATACAAAACTCGATTCTGCTGCATCTTCAGCCGTCTCCAATTAAAGCAAACTCAGGATTGTTAAACGGCTTCTGTGTATGGAGAGCGCTGTATCTTGAAGATGATAAGGTCTTTATTAAGAACGAACAGAACGACATGGGCAACCTTTCTGTTGACATTCTTCTGGATGCATCAACCTCTCAAAAGAACCGCCAGGAAACTGTTTCCGGTCAGGGTTACACCATAGCCGAAGCGCTTACACGCTGCGGTATTCCATGCAGGGTAATGTCCTTTTGTTCCATGACCGGATATACAATTATGCGTGTATACAGAGACTATGACGAGCGAAATAAAAACGACAATATTTTTGAATATGTCTCAAACGGCTGCAACAGAGACGGTCTTGCAATAAGAGCCGCCCATTACCTTATGAACCAGTCACCCTATGACCACAAAATTTTGATTGTTTTGTCGGATGTAAAGCCTAACGACATTCGCAAAATCAGGGGGAGCGGGGCAGAGGAATTTATCCCATATGAAAAGCAGGCCGGTATAACAGACACTGCCTACGAGGTCAGAAGAGCGAGATCTGACGGAATTTCTGTGGTCTGCGTGTTTACCGGAGAAGACGAGGATGTCCCGTCGGCAAAGCTTGTTTACGGAAGGGATTTTGCAAGGATTCAGTCCATGGATAAGCTGGCAGATACAGTGGGAGCTCTAATTCAAAATCAGATAAGAAATCTTTAAGAAAAAAGCTTCCGATCTTTTTTGATCGAAAGCTTTTTATTCTGAAATTTATTTCGCACGGACTTTTTTCAGCCTTGCATATCTGGGAAGAGATTGTTCAAAGCGCAGCTCAGGCACTCCCTGCACCAAAGGCAGAACATAGTCGATAAACTCCTGCGTTACGCCGTTATTCTGCTCATTTATCCATTCAAGAGGAACCTTCTTTTCATAGTTTGCAACCAACTCAAGAGGCACAAACTCCATATTGCACTTGTAATTACCGTCCTCATATGTACGATTAAATGCAATCATTTTGCCGGTAACACCGTTAATAGCCTGCTTAACGGCTTCCTTGCCTGCCTCGCAGGCCTCATCAATATCGGTTTGAGAAGCAAGGTGAGCACAGCAGCGCTGCAGAAGGCTTAATTCAATTCCTCTGACCTTGGCTCCGGTTCTTTCTTTTACTACATTTGCCAGCATTGTAGCCAATCCGCCAAGCTGGGCATGGCCAAAGCCATCGGCAACAGCAGTTTTTGCCTCAGAAACAAAACTGCCGTCTGCGTAATGAATACCTTCTGAAACGGCTACAAAGACGTTTCCGGTTCTTTCGGAGACAGCGTTAATATCATCAAGAAATTTTTCCATGTCAAAATCATGTTCGGGCAGATAAATGAGGTCAGGACCTGAACCAAACTCGGTGGCCAGAGCGGCACTTCCCGCAAGCCAGCCTGCGTGCCTTCCCATTATTTCAACTATGGTAACCATTTTTGTGTCGTATACACGCACATCTTTGTTGATTTCCATACAAGTAGTGGCAATGTATCTTGCAGCACTGGGGAAACCGGGGCAGTGATCAGTTCCGTAAAGGTCATTGTCTATAGTTTTGGGAATACCTATCACACGGCATTCGTAACCTACGGACTCCATATAACGGCTTATCTTGTTGCAGGTATCCATGGAGTCGTTTCCACCGTTATAGAAAAAATATCTAACATTATATTTTTTGAAGATTTCAAGGATTCTCTTATAGTCTGTATCGTCAATCTCGGGGTCGGCAATTTTATAACGGCATGAGCCAAGCTCGGAAGAGGGGGTATTGAGCAAATATTCCAATTCCTCAGGGTCCTCTTCATCCATAACATAAAGCCTGTCTTCAAGGACACCTTTTATACCGTTTGCAGCACCGTAAACAGTGGTAATTTCATCCGCATTAAGAGCTGCCTTGAAAACGCCGTAAGCACTGGCGTTGATAACGGCGGTAGGGCCTCCGGATTGACCGAAAATACACGAACCTATAAGTTTATCACTCATAAAGAAACATCCTCTCAAAATATTTTAAAAAAATTTCCGTTTTGTCTAATGTGCTTATTGATTATGTATTAGTTTAAGGATATAATATAAAAGCAGATTTGTAAAGATACGAAATGAACAAATTTGTAGATTTTTTGTAAGGAGATTTATATAATGCCTCTTGTAACTACAAAAGAAATGTTTGAAAAAGCATATAAAGGCGGTTACGCTATTGGTGCTTTCAATGTCAACAATATGGAAATCGTTCAGGGAATTACCGAAGCTGCTAAGGAACTGAATGCACCTCTTATTTTGCAGGTCTCCAAGGGCGCTCGTGCATATGCAAACCACACATACCTCATGAAGTTAGTCGAAGCAGCCGTTATTGAGACCGGTTTGCCTATTGCTCTCCATCTCGACCACGGCAACAGCTTTGAACTCTGCAAATCCTGCATAGACGGTGGATTTACTTCAGTTATGATAGACGCTTCTTCAAAGTCTTTTGAAGAGAACATTGCGCTTACCCGTCAGGTGGTAAACTATGCCCATGACCACGGTGTTGTGGTTGAGGCAGAGTTAGGTACTCTTGCCGGTATTGAGGATGAGGTGAACGTCTCAGCCGAGGATAGCTCATATACAAGACCTGAAGATGTTCAGGAGTTTGTCGAGCGCACTCAGTGCGACTCTCTCGCAATTGCAATAGGTACATCACATGGTGCCTACAAATTCAAGCCCGGTACAGATCCCAAACTCAGATTTGATATACTTGAGGAAGTAGAACGCAGACTTCCCGGTTTTCCCATAGTTCTGCACGGTTCTTCTTCCGTTCCTCAGGAGTTTGTTAATATTATCAATGCAAACGGCGGCAATATGCCCGGAGCTATTGGTATCCCTGAAGATCAGCTTCGTACCGCAGCCGGTATGGCAGTCTGCAAGATCAATATAGATTCAGACCTTCGTCTTGCAATGACTGCCAGCATACGCAAGTATTTTGCAGAGCATCCCGATCACTTTGATCCCCGCCAGTACCTTGGCCCCGGCCGTGATGCAATAAAAGAAATGGTCAAGCATAAGATAGTTGATGTCTTAGGCTGCGACGGCAAGGCCTAAATTCAGGCAAGAGCTAACAGGAGGTGGCAAATTTGAGCAAAAAGCCCCAGCACGCAAAACACGCTGCTGAGAAAACTTCATCTGTTAAAATTCCATGGCCTAAAAAGAAAAACACTATTGGCGCAGATACAGATGCGGATATTGAGGCCGGGGGAAACGACTCTTTGAACAAAACTGCTGCCGAAACAAGTGAAAAGAATAGTAACTTTTTAAATAAATACAGCGGCTCATCCGACAGTGTTTTTGACAATATGCTTCTTATACGCCTTGTCATTGCGTCGGTAATATTTGCTGTTTCGCTTATTATAAAAATGCCTGATTTTGCAAGGGTTATTCTTCTTGTCATTGTTTCCGGCGCAGCTGGATATGACATCTTTCTCAATGCATTAAATTCAATACAAAAGGGCCGGTATTTTGCCACTCCTGTCGTTGTAAGTTTTGTTGCAATTGCTTCTTTTCTGATAGGCTTCGGCGCAGAAGGTGCAGCACTTGTATTGCTTTACCAGATAGGAATACTTCTCATTAAATTTACCATTGAAAAAACGAGAAAATCAGCTCAGGAGCTTCTTCGCTATCAGGATGAAGAAACGGTAAAAAAATATTCAGAGCTTATCAGACAGGACGAAACAGGTCATATGGAAATTGAGGATACCATGCGATACAGTTCAGGTTCTATCCTGAAAATGGCTATGGTTTTTGCGGTAATCTATGCGATTGCCTTGCCTCTTTTTACGAGCTATGGCTTTATTGTTTCCATTCACAGGTCTTTAATGATTATTCTGATTGCAACTCCGGTTTCGGTTGTAGCGGCAATGCCGGTTACCGGTATTGTAGGCTTATGCTACAGCGCACAGCAGGGTATTCTTTTCAAGGATGCTGCTTCACTTGAGAAAACCGGAAGAACCAATGTGGCAGTAATTGATAAGACAGGCGTTCTGACCGAAGAGATTCCTCATGTTATCTCCGTTAATCCAGATATAATTGACAGAGACACTTTTATGAATTTCGCTTCACATGCGCTGTATTATTCAGAGCAGCCTGTTGCAAAAGCCGTGTCTGCAATTACCACGCAGGATTACAGACTGGAGCTTATCAGCGATTTTAAAGACATTCACGGCTACGGAGTTGACTTGAAAATCGGTGGTGCAAGAGTTACTCTTGCCACTGAGGAATATTTCAAAAGCAGGGGAATGCAGGTTCCGGACAGTGACTCACCCGAAAACAGCCAATGCTTCTATATGACAGTTTCTGACAAGTTTGTTGGTTATTTAGTTATATCGAATGATATAAACAGTGATGCTATCGATCTAAGCTCTGAGTTAAATGCAATGGATTTAAACAGGATTATCCTTGTCACAGAAGATGGGGAAGAGGAGAGCCAGCGCTTTGCTTATGAGTTGTCAATAAATGAGGTCGTTGCAGGATGTGGAACTGAAAGCAAGCTTAAACTCATTAACGAGCTGAAACAAGACAGAAGCAATCATGTTCTGTATGTATATTCAAACGGATTTCAGGCGCATTCAGAGGCCGATGTGGATATGAGAGTTGGCAGGAAAGCAAAATTTGCAGACGCACAGGTTAAGCCAGAATATCTTACTAACATACCGTTTGCAATTCAGGTAAGCAGGCGCACAAAAGAAGTAGCGATCTCAAATGCTTTGTTTGCTTTTATTATTAAAGCCGTTCTTATATTCCTTAGCATCATAGGCTATTGCAATATTTGGTTTGCGATTTTCATTGATATGGTTGCTGCACTGGCAACAGTTTTAAACGCTATAAGAGTTACAAACGAGTCTATTTTAAAAAGCTTTAAAAAGTAATATAATTAAAAAATCCGCCATATAAGGCGGATTTTTTATTTAATCGCAAACATAGCAAATTGAGAAGCGAAATAAAAATACATAATAGATTGACATAATCAAAAAAATAAATTATAATTCAAGTGTCAGGGGAGTTGAACCTGATATATTAAGTTTGCAGTGAAGTTCGCATAATATAGATTAAGCGAACTTAATTATGCAGATTAAAGCCATTTTTCCTAATTTCAATATTTATTTCAATTTCATTTTAATTCTTTTACTAAATTGATCTAAGACTATTATAAAACTTTTCAATGAGATTATTCTTAAAGCAAAAAATCCTCATTTTAATTATTTTTAATTATAAGGAGTAAATTATGAATTTTGAGCAAATAACCGACGCACCTGAGCTTTTAATGGAATTTCTTGAATATCATTCCACAGTCCGAGGCCATTCTGATTTAACAATAAGCGGTTATTACATGGATCTTAAAATTCTGCTTCGGTTTATAAAACGCCGTCGAGGCCTTGTTCCAATAGGCACTCCGTTTAACGAAATTGATATTACAGATGTAGATTTAGACTTTATCAAATCCATTAAAATTGAAGATTTATACCGTTATCAGTCCTTTTCGCCTGAAATGATTAACTCCCTCAATTCCCTTTCAGCGGCCAGCCGATGCCGCAGAACATCTTCTGTAAAATCATTCTATAATTATTTATGCAACAAAAGGCATTTATTGGAAACTAACATTTGTCAGGAGCTGGATATGCCTAAACGGCAGGGATCCCTTCCGAGATATTTGGAAGAAACTGAATGTGAACAGCTGCTTAATGCCTGTGAGGGGCCGTTCGCAGAGCGAAATTACTGTATTTTAATGCTTTTTATGTCTTGTGGACTTCGGGTTTCAGAGCTTGTTGCTTTAAATACTACTGATATTTTTGAAGACCATGTCAGAGTTCTCGGTAAAGGTAACAAGGAACGCATAGTTTACTTTGCCGAGGGCTGCCGAGAGGCCGTGGACGATTATCTTTTAGTCAGAAATGAGGATAAACTGAGCACTGCTGACAGAAATGCTCTGTTTATAAGCCGAAATAATAGGCGTATAACCGTCAGAGCCGTCGAAAAAATGGTTGATAAGGTATTACTTGAAGCCGGTCTTGATGCACAGCATTTTTCGCCGCACAAACTTCGCCACACTGCTGCAACACTCATGTTAAAAAACGGGGTTGATACCAGAGCTTTGCAGGAGGTGCTTGGGCACAGTAACCTTAACACTACCCAAATATACACACACATCGATAACCAATCACTGCACGAAGCCGCAAGAGCTAACCCAATCGGCCGTAAAAAGAAGGAAGAAATTGAAAAACAGGAAAAATAAAAGGACAGTAATCTGTCCTTTTATTTTTCCATAATAGGAATAGCACCGCCTATATCGAATGCAGGCAGTGTCGTCAAGTACACAGGTTCCACATTTCTTACTTGGAGAAAATTTTCTATTCTGATTTTATCAGGATGAGCTTCTAAAGTACCTGTAAAACAAAGCTTATCTGCTGCTATCTTAAAGCTGGCGCCGCCTATAAAACCATATTCAAAGCCTGTCAAGTTTACATATCCGGCTGAGATAAGCAGCACATCCAGCCCAGCTTTTATTGACTCCTTATAAATACCTCTGTCTGAGGTAATGATTGAATTTTCATCTACCACACAAACAGAACAGCCTGCATATCCCTGTTTAGTGGATATAAGTGTTCTCTCCCCTGTTTGCTGAAAGCAATTCACTATATCACTTGCGGTAATATTTTTACTGTATATTAGTTTATTCTCGAAAGCGCAGGCATTCATAGACGCATCATATGGATAAAATTTATTCTGTTTTATATTAGCAAATTGAATATTAAAGCCTTTTTTTCTCATAGAAATACTAAAATCTGTATTTTCCAAAAAAGGTGCAAGTAGTAGCTTATGACCGCCGGCATGAAAAACAGATAAATCCGCATGGCCCGAAAGTCTTTCATCTACATATGGATTATCCGGAAGATACACAACTTCTATACCTAATGCGTTTAATTCTTTGCTGAGATTTTCCGAGTATTTCCGGCCTATAATTAGCGCTGAGCAATTGACGGGTAAACCTGCCCTGCGTAAAAAATCACTCATGTTTACCCATGCAGGCAGCAATGGCTTCGCCTATATTTTTCACTTTAACCAGCTTTAATCCTTTAAATTCTCCTATGTCATCCCTTGCATTTGCGGGAATAATGCATCGGTTAAAACCAAGGCGGGAAATTTCCGAAAGTCTCTGGTTTAACAGACTCACACTGCGAATTTCCCCGGAAAGTCCCACTTCGCCAATGGCTGCCAAATCGCCCCCCACAGGACGATCAAGAAAACTTGAAGCAATGGCGAGAATGGTTGCCAGATCAGCGGCAGGTTCATCCAGAGAAAGGCCTCCTATAACATTTATATACGAGTCGCACTTTCCAACCGGCATTCCTCCACGCTTTTCCAAAACCGCCAGAAGCATGGCTGATCTGTTGTAATCAATTCCGTTTGAGCGTCTAGCGGCGTTATATCCGTTTCCCGGGCTTACAAGTGCCTGAACCTCCGCAAGTATGGGCCGAGTGCCCTCCATCACACAGGCAACACAGGTTCCGGGGCAGTTTTCAGGTCGCCCCGAAAGCAGCATCTCAGAGGGATTTTCGACGCATTTCAGTCCCTTTTCGGCCATTTCAAATACGCCTATTTCATTTGTAGAACCGAAACGGTTTTTTGCCGCTCTCAGAATACGGAAGCTTGTGCTTCTCTCTCCTTCAAAATATAAAACGCAGTCTACCATATGCTCAAGAACCTTTGGGCCGGCTATGCTGCCTTCTTTATTTATATGTCCGACCACAAACACAGTGAGACTTTTATCTTTTGCTGCCCGCATAATTCGCATCGTACATTCACGAACCTGCGTAATACTGCCCGGGGCCGAGTTAACCTCACCGTCCGACACCGTCTGTATAGAGTCTATAATAACAACTTCCGGAGATAGTTCCTGAATCGCATTTAAAATATTGTCTATGTCAGTCTCGGCAAGAACATATAAATCGCCGTTATCAATTCCAAGCCTTGTGGCTCTGAGCTTCAGCTGCCTCTCGCTTTCTTCACCGGTCACATAAAGTATCTTTTTCCCGCCAAGCTCCTCTCCGCACATCTGCAAAAGCAGAGTGGACTTACCAATTCCGGGAGCGCCTCCAACAAGCACCAGAGACCCCTCAACTGCACCTCCCCCAAGAACACGGTCAAATTCACTTATTCCGGTAGAAAATCGAATTTCAGCGCTTGTATCGAGTTCATTTAATTTTTTCGGTTTCTGGGAATAAAAGCTGCCTGAGCTGCGCTTTTGTGATGATTTACTATCAAGTTTAACTTCCTGTAATGTATTCCATGATCCGCAGGCAGGGCATTTACCTGCCCAATTTGATGTTTCATTACCGCAGTCAGAGCAAACATATACTGTCTTTTGTTTAGCCATAATTTTCTCCGTTTTAAACCTCTGAATTTATATATTGTATAAAAGACCCCATTAAAACAGCAGCAAAGGCTGTTTGATAGGCTTTATCGGAAAGCTTTTCCAAATCTGCAAAATTGGAAATAAAACCGCATTCCACCAGTATTGAAGGACAGGTCACATTTGAAGTAATATACAGGCTCTTGGGCGCAGGTTCAGGCACTCTGCGGTTTTCAGGTTCCAAAAGATTGATTATATTGTTGTGGCAAATCTCCCCTAAAGAACGGCTGCCTTCGCTTTTTGCATACAACACCTGAGCTCCGGATGGCTGAGATGTTGGATAGCAATTCTGATGTATGCTGAATAAAACCGCATTGGGAGTTGAATTTGCAAGCGTAGTTCTGTAAACAAGCTCTTCATGCTCGCTGTATGATTTTATATCTGTTCTCATGCTGTCATCTGCTCTTGTCATAACGGATTTTATACCTAAAAAATCTGCAAGCTTTTGCATTTTAAGTCCTATCGCAAGGTTCAAGTCGCTTTCCTTTACCCCGTTGAGAGCAATTGCCCCACCGTCTACGCCGCCATGTCCCGGATCAATAACAATGCAGAATTTTTCCGCCTCAGGCTTGAAGCTCTCTGCTGCCATAATATTAAAGGATGTAAGGATAAGCATAAGAACCGAAAAAGCAATGAGCAGCCATGTTACGATTCCTGTTATATTCTTGAACTTAAATGTACAAAACATTTGAATACCTCAAAAAATTGAGGCTGAGAATATTATAAATGCTCAGCCTCTTTAAGTCAATGCTCATAAGCATTCATAAAAGAATGCATATGAGTCCGCCGCTGCCCTCGTTTATTATTCTCTGTAAAGTGCCTCTAAGCTTCTTTTTGGCGTTTTCGGGTAACGCCTCAATTTTAGAGCTTAAACCTTCCTCCGCAATATCATACAGAGACTTGCCGAAAATATTCGACTGCCATATTCGGTTAACATCTCCGTCGAAGCCCTGAAGCAGGAAATTTATAATGTCCTCCGAAGCGGTTTCGCCGCCGATTGCAGGCGTAACTTCGGTCTCAACATTGGTCATAAGCATATGTATTGCAGGTGCATTTGCCTTGAGTTTAACCGAATATTTGCCGCCCTGCTTCACAATTTGCGGTTCTTCAAGCCTCATTTCAGATGAAGCAGGCATAACAACGCCATATCCTTTTTCTCGCACATCCTGCAATGCCTGACGCAATCTGTCGTAATCCGATTTAATAAGGCTCATTTCCGCCAGTGTAGAAATAAGGTCGCCGTCATTTTTAATTTCGATTCCTGTCTGCTCGCTTATAGTGCTGTAATACAAGGCTCTGGGCAGTTGAATATCCACGGTTACAGCTCCTGAACCTAAATCCTTGCTCAAAACCTCAGAGGATTTGATTTTATCGCAGTCAGAAAACATTTTCAGCGCATTTACACAGTCCTTAATTTTGACAACCTTACTGAAGCTCTCCATTATATTGGTATAAATCTCAGACTTGAGCTGGTTGTCGCTGTTTAAAGCGTCAAGCCACTCAGGCATATAAAATCCAAGAGATTTCAGCGGAAATTCCATCAGAACGGACTGCATAATATCCGCAACATCTTCCTCGTTTAATCTGAGACAGTTTACAGGTATACACTCCACTGAGAATTTTTCTGCAATTTCAGTCGCTATGCTCTGAGCGTAATCTGACTGTGGGTCCGTACTGTTTAGTAAAACCACGAATGGCTTGCCAATATTTTTTAATTCCCGTATCACTCGCTCTTCAGGCTCTATGTATTTTTCCCTTGGAATGTCACAAACGGAACCGTCAGTAGTGACAACTATACCGATTGTGGAGTGCTCTGCTATAACCTTATGCGTACCTTTTTCAGCTGCATCAGCTATTGTTACCTCATGGTCAAACCACGGAGTAGTAACGAGGCGCTCGCTGCCATCCTCATACTGACCGGATACCCCGTCAACCATGTATCCTACGCAGTCAACAAGACGGACAGACAGTTGAGTCTGGCGGTCTAAAGATATATTAACCGCATCCTCCGGTACAAATTTAGGCTCTGCTGTCATTATTGTTTTGCCAGAACCGCTTTGCGGTAACTCATCTTTTGCTCGTTCACGCATATAAGTGTTATCGATCTGAGGAATAACCAGTGTCTCCATGAACCGCTTAATAAATGTAGATTTCCCTGTCCTGACCGGTCCGACAACTCCAAGCATGAACGCTCCGTCAGTTCGTGCCGCTATATCACGATAGATATTAGTTCCTGTCATAAATAAAAGCCTCCGCTCTCATGTTCTCGTTTGTAGGAGTTTATGAAAAGCGAAGGCTGTTTATGACAAGCCGCTTTATATAAAGTCTATTATAGCGTGGTGATTTTTTGAAATAATAAATTCAACCTGAGGAAAAGCTTTTGAGAGCCTTTCAGTCAGAACCGGAATAATGGGATTTTCAGTATAAAAATGATCGCCGTCAATAAGGTTTATGCCTAATTCCTGTGCCAGTTGAAACTTATGATAATTTATATCTGCCGTAAGGTAGGTGTCACAGCCTTTATTAAAAGCAGTTTCTATTGCACTGCTTCCCGAGCCGCCCATAACAGCAATTTTTTTAACCGTCCGGCCTGCGTCATAGTATCTTAGTCCTTTTGCATTCAGCGCTGATTTACAGCGAAGCAAAAAATTCTTTAGGGTAATCTCTGCCGGCAGCTCGCCGATTCTTCCACAGCCGTCCTCATCAAGCGCCCCATGCCGAACTGCCCCCATAAGTGCCAGCAGCACATCGTTTACGCCGCCATCCGAAATATCCAGATTTGTATGCATACAAATAGCCGCTATACCGTTTTCTGCCATTCTGAGAGCTTTTCTTCCCGAACCACTGTCAGTCAGGGAATTTAAAGATGTGAAAATGACTGGATGATGAGATATTATCAGCTCTGCTCCCACACTGACCGCCTCCTCTATCACCTCATCGGTAATATCAAGGCTGAGAATAACTTTTGAGACTGTTTTGTTTGCCCTTCCAATAAGAAAACCGGCATTATCAAAATCTAACTGTGTCTCAACAGGCGCAAGCAGGCAGAGATTGTCATATATATCTGAAACGGTAGTCATTTCTTCATCTCCTGTAATTGTGCTAAAATTTCGCTGCATAGTGCAATTTTGGGCTTATATTGCTCTAGGCCTGACATTTTGAGTCCCGCAAGCGTATTTTCAAAACGTCTGATTTGTACTTTTAAATAATCAAAAAACAGAGGATCGTCATGTATAAGTTCATATTTTCCGGTATAAAGTTCAGCTTCATTTAAAGTCTGAACACCTCCGAAGCGCGCGGTAACAACCTGATATATTACGCCGCCGTCACTAACCAGAGCTTCATTTTCAATAATAAATTCATTGTTAGAGAGCCAGTATCTCAAAATCTCGGCTTTTTTCATAGGCTGCAAAATGAGCTTATACTTTTGATCCATGCACCATTCCGCCCTGTCGAGGATACCGCAAATATTATCTCCGCCCATGCCGGCAATAACAATGGTATCAATATTATCCTTCGGGCAAAGCTCCAGACCGTCGCACAGAATAAATTCCATTTTATCCGTGACTCCGCAATGCTCCGCCGTGTGTTTAGCCGAGCTTAAAGGTCCTTCTCTTAAATCAGCCGCATAAATATTTCCGGAGTAACCCTTAACAGCCATATGAGCAGGGAGGTAACCATGATCGGTACCGACATCCACAAAGCCTACACCGTTTTCAATGAACTCTGCAATTTTTTTAAGTCTTTTGTTCATAAAGGCTCCTATAAAAAGTAAAAGCCGGAAAATTCCGGCTTTTCACATATTTTTATCTCAAAGAGTGAGAAGATAGGCGTTAAGGCCGTCTAAAAATTCGTCGGGATCAACACCGTGAACGGCGCAAGCCTGTTCAACGCTCTCACCGCTGGCGAGAGCACAGCCCATGCAGTGCATACCGATTGCCTGAAAAGCAGGCATAGCTTCAGGGCAGTTGGCGACAATTTCAGAAATAAGAGTTTCTCTTGTGATTTCCATTAAATTCACCTCGTAGTAGAAATACATAAAAGGATTGGGGCGCCTAAGCGTCCCAATCTTTCTTTTTCACTAATTCAGGACTGCTGCTATATTACTGCTGCTCCTTCATCTTAGCAAAGCACTCGCTGCAGTATACAGGACGGTCGGACTTGGGCTCGAAGGGAACTCTTGCCTCTCCGCCGCATGCAGCGCAGGTAGCGGTAAAGTACTCACGGGGACCACGGGCAGCGTTCTTGCGTGCGTCACGGCAAGATTTGCAGCGCTGGGGCTCATTCTGGAAGCCACGCTCTGCATAGAACTCCTGCTCACCTGCGGTGAAAACGAACTCGTTACCACACTCTTTGCAAACTAAGGTTTTGTCTTCGTACATTTTGAATCCTCTCTTTGATTGTGCCTGTCGGCTGTATTTGCGTTCAGCTATCGCTGATATCGCCTAATTTTGGGTTCCGCGCCAACTTACGTCTAATTCGCTGAACTGCGTTATCAATGGATTTCTCATCTTTTCCAAGCTTTGAAGCTATCTCACGATAGGAAAGCCCGTCAAGATACTCATTGAGAACAACCCTTTCAAGCTCTGAAAGGCACTGCGAAAAAACGCAATAAAGTTCTTCCTTGCTCTCTCTGGCCAGAACCATGTCCTCCGGACTACGCCGGAAAACTTCTGGAGAAGCCGACAATTGCGTACTGGAATTCTCGGAGAGTTGCTCATATGACATACCGTCATTGAGCGGAAAATGCTTCAAACGGGATGCGGATTTGACAGCTGAAAGAAGACGCATTTTAATGCAATGCTCAGCAAACGTGTAAAACGAAGAGCCTGCATCAGGATTAAACTGACGAATAGCGGAGAGCAAGCCAAACATACCCTCCTGAATAAGGTCCTCGCTGTCCCCTCCTGAAAGGAACAAAGGACGGGCGCAGGCTCTGACTAAACGCATATAGCGTTTGGCAAGAGCTTCCTCTGCCAACCTGTCACCGTTAACGGCAAAGTTCTGCAACTGTTCATCATTTATTGTAGCGTAATCAATCATATCGTAAATGCTTTGTCAAATAATTTATATATATTATATAACAACACGCCATAATGTCAATAGATTTTTTATATAGTTTCAGCTTATTTGCAGAAATTATTTTAAATATCCATCTGCTGCTGTCCCATATACTCTATGCCAAGATGATCGTATGCTTTTCTGGTGACGCATCTACCCCTTGGAGTCCTTATAAGAAAGCCCCGCTGAAGGAGATAAGGCTCATATACATCTTCAAGAGTAACGGCCTCTTCGTTTATTGTGGCTGCAAGGGTCTC
>JARHZW010000025.1 GCA_029264685.1 Candidatus Limivicinus sp. | reverse complement strand
ACCTGCTTTTAGTCAGCTCCCTTCTCTATATATTTGTTTTTGACAAGAGGGGGAAGAAATGCTAAGGATCAGATATTTTAAATTATCCTTTAGCATATGCACGAGAAAAGGCTTTCTGCCTGCTTTGAGCAGACAGAAAGCCTTTTTTAGTATAGAATTAAATTGCGATCAAATCAGATTAAATCAGCAAATGCCTGCTCAAAATCTGCAATAATATCTTCTATATTTTCCAGACCTGCACTTACTCTTACAAGTCCTTCTGATATACCTGCATTTTTAAGTTCTTCAGCAGAATAAGTAAAGTGTGTCATAGTGGCAGCGTGTTCAACAAGAGTCTCGGCATCTCCGAGAGATACTGCAATCTTGCATAGCTCCAGTTTATTTAGCGCAGCGGCAGTTGTTTCCTTATCGGCCTTCAATTCAATAGAAATCATTCCACCGGGAAGGGACATTTGTTTTTTTGCAATGTCATAGCCTTCAAAAGATTCAAGTCCCGGGTAATATACTTTTTCCACTGCAGGGTGGGCCTCAAAGAATTGTGCTAACTTCAATGCGTTGCTGCTGTGACGCTCCATGCGGAGATCGAGAGTTTTAAGTCCACGAGCTATTAAAAATGCGTTAAAGGGACTTAATACTGCTCCTGTCATATCGACTACACCGAAATTTCGGCATCTGTCTATAAATTCATTGCTGCCAACAACAAATCCGGCAATTACGTCACCATGACCGTTAATATATTTAGTGGCGCTGTGAACAACCGCATCTGCACCGTGGTCAAGAGGCTTCTGTATATAAGGAGAACAGAAGGTGTTGTCAACAATAACTCTAATCTCCGGGTTGTACTCGTGAGCCATACTTGCCACGGCTTCTATATCGACTAATTTCAAAGTGGGGTTGCAAGGAGTTTCAAAATATACAACCTTTGTCTTTTCGGAAAGGTATTTTTTCATGTTCTCAGGATGACTGAGATCAACAAAATGTACTTTCACGCCTAACTTGCTTAAACCGTGGTTAAACATGGCGTATGTGCAGCCGTACAAGGTTTCGTCTGCAATTATTTCATCCCCTGAAATAACACTGCTGTAGATAGCAGCGGCAATGGCACCGATTCCGGATGCTGTTGCAATTCCTGCTTCGGCGTGTTCAAGTGCCGCAACTCGCTCTTCAACAACATTGAGAGTGGGATTTGACTGGCGGGAGTAGACGAAGCCGCTTTCACTTCCCGCAAAGCATGCTCCGCCCTGCTGAACAGTGTCAAAAGTGAAAGTTGATGTTTGATAAATAGGACCGCAGAGTGCCCTTGCTGAATTATCCTGATTGCCTGCGTGGATCTGCATGGTTGCAAAACCGTATTTCTTTTCTTTGTTCATTTTGAGCGTTCCTTTCTTTTGATTATTATCAGTGTTTATTTGCGGCTAATTCATATATTTGCTTTATAGCAGCCTTATCGAGAGCAACAAATCCTCCTGTTTTACCATCGCCTATGTTGTTCATCTCAACAAGCCTGTCAATATCATTGGGATCTGCACCTATTCCCTCAAAACTAAGCGGCATACCGATGGATTTCAGAAAACCTCTAAATGCTTCAACACCTGCTCTTGCAGTTCGTTTCGGATCAGCATAATCCATCTGACACCCGAATATTCTGGTGGCCATTTGGGCAAAACGCATACCATCTGAATGTTCTATGCAATAATCCATCCATGCGGGCATTATTACGGCAAGGCCGGCACCATGAGTACAATCATAGAGAGCAGATAAAACATGTTCAAGATGATGACTGTTCCAATCCTGCTGACGATCGGCACCCATAATATCATTGTGGCACACCATTCCCGCCCACATAATATTTGCTCTTGCTTCGTAGTTGTGGGGGTCCTCCATAACTCTGCGGCCCTCGTGCAGCATTGACAGAACGATACCCTCAAGAAGTCTGTCTGTGGTCTCAACGTCGGGCGTATTGGTGAAGTAACGCTCGAATGCGTGGGAAATAATATCAGTCACGCCGCATGCTGTCTGATATGGAGAAAGGCTTTCGGTTAGGGCAGGGTCCATAATAGAGAACTTGGGACGAAGACAATCGGCCTCAGCTGCGGTTTTATCAAGTGTTTTTTCGTTTGTAATGATTGCATCAGGAGAGCCTTCGCTGCCGGACGCTGCTATTGTCAAAACCGTACCGACAGGAAGAGCTTTTTCCGGAACTTTTCCGGAGAAAAAGTCCCAAAAATCTCCGTCGTAAACCGTTCCCATGGCAATGGCTTTTGCAGTGTCTATAACGCTGCCGCCGCCTACAGCAAGAATAAAATCAACATTTTCCTTGCGGGCAAGCTCTATACCCTCGTATACAAGACCGCTTCGTGGATTTGGCTTTACGCCTCCAAGTTCAACAGAAAATAAACCGTCGGTTTGAAGAGAAGCACAAATTTTGTCCAGAAGACCTGAACGCTTTGCAGATTGTCCGCCATAAACTATCATTACACGGGATCCGCCAAACTTTTTGACATATGTTCCGGTGTCGGTTTCTCTGTCTCTTCCGAAAACAAAGTAAGTCGGTGAGTAAAAATCAAATGATTTCATAGCTGAACTCCCTCCGTTATAAAATTGGTCAGTAGCCCGTTCTATTGTTGTCAGGCTGACCATAGCCTTTGAATTTTTCCATGACCACATTCATTTGTTCGCCTGTCAGAATATTTGGCTTACCTATACACATGGCCTGATATTGGAGCTTTGCAATATATTCAAGGTTGTTTGCAAGTCCGAAGGCACCCTTTATATCTTTGCCGCAGGTTACAATACCGTGGTTTCCGAGAAGGACTGCGTTTGATTCTCCGCAAACCTTGATTGCCTCTTCTGCCAGCTGGACAGTGCCGAAGGTGTGATAAGGGGCGCAGGGGACAGTGTCAGTATTTGCGTCGCCTATAACATAATGGACTGCACGAAGAGGCTCGCCTAATACTGCAAATGTGGTGCAGTATACCGAGTGAGTATGGACGACTGCACCAGCGTCAGGTTTGTTTTTATAAAAAATAGTATGCAAGGCCCATTCACTTGAGGGCTTGCGTTTTCCATCCACAACCTTTGCCTCAAGATCTGTGATTACCACATCTTCAGGTTCTGTTTCAAAGTAATCTATTCCGGAAGGGCTTATTGCCATAAGTCCTTTTTCGGCATTAAAGATGCTGATATTTCCGCTGGTGCCGGGGCAAAGACCGGAAGCGCTAAGCTTCTTACCGTATTCAACGATCAATTCTCTTTCTTCCTGCATCAACATAGGTATTACCTCCAAAAAAGTTATTAGCTGTTTATTATATTTCTGTTTTTAAGCCAGACCGGATAATAATCCAGTACCAGACTGTTTGCTTTGGGGCTATAAAAAATGTAATTGCTGTCAATATCGTTTTCTATATTAAAAAACGCATTGCATACTTTAATTAGCCCCTGAACCGTTGCCTGCTCGTACCCTTTATACAGTCTGACTTCGTATCCTGATAGATCAGCTGTCATTTGACATAAGGCTTGGGACTGAAATCCTCCGCCAAAACCGATTAAATATTTTTTGCCGGTTTTGGTAAAATCAATAAGCCTGTATAAATGCTCATATACAGAACATGCAATATCTGCCAAAACCGCATAACACATATCCGCTCTGTCAGCGTTTGAATCAAAGGGCGATGGCATGAAGAAACCGCCCTGTCTCAGAGCTTTCCTTTCATAGAATGATAGTGTGGAAAATGAAGCAGTACAGTAGAACTTATTCTTTGCTTTGTAGATTTGTTCAAGGTCATCATAACTTAAATCCGGACAGAGAATGGCCTTAACCCGCTGGTAATTCAAGCCGGTGACGCCCGGATTCATCTCTTCGAGATAATTTGCACCGCCTAAATCTACGTCTTCCCATACTCGCTGCCTGAAATCATAATTTCGATGTTCAGAAATTGTAACAATCGGTGAAGTGGTACCTGATACAATACCAATGTCGCCGACTGACACAGGAGCTTGCCTTAGCGCAATTTGTGTGTCGGCTCCGCCCACTATAAAAACCGCCTCATCATCCATATTAAAGGTCTCAGCCAGATCTTTTTTTGCTGGCCCAAGAGCAGTTCCGGCTGATACAAGGGGAGGGAGGATATCTTTTTTTATCTCATAAGCACTGCATAACTCATCTGACCAGGTTTTCTTTTCAATATCGTAAAGCTGTGTTTCACATGCCTGCGATGGTTCCATTACTGCATTGCCTGTAAAAATATAACCAATCCATTCGCTGAGACTGATAATTTTATCAATTTGACCATACAGTTCAGGTCTTTGTTTTGATAAGCCCAGAATTTTAGCGGCACAAAAATCTTCTGTCACCCACTTACCGGAAAGCCGGTAGATTTTTCCTTTTTGCGGAATCCCATCCATGTATGCTTTTCCGCGATTATCAATATTCGGCAGTCCGTAAAAGGCATTTCCGGCCTTATCTAAAAGAACTATGCTTTGCCGTGCGCCGGCTGAGGAGACAGCATCAATCCTGATATCCGGAAATCGGCTGCAAAGTTCTGAGCAGCAACGAAATATCTCCTTTTTCCATTCTTCCGGTATGAAAAATTGAGCGTCTGGATAGAGTTCGTCCTTATAGTATGTATTTGTAAAAGTTCTGATTCCCAGTATTTTTCCATCACTGCTAACTAAAGCAACTCTGGTGTTTCCAGTTCCCAGATCCACAATTAAGTAATGCTTCATAAAAGTTTATTTTTTCAGAACATCTCGGTTGTAAACCAGTTTATCAAGATTTTCTCCTTTAACCCAACTCTCAATGCGGGCGTTCAAAATATCCGCCTGATGATTTGTAACTTCGTATGTTGAGCCTCCAATATGAGGAGTAAGGATTGTGTTGGGACAATAAGCGATAGCAAGGTCCTCTTTCGTTGGAGGTTCTGTATCGAGAACATCAATAACGGCGCCTGCAATGGCCTTGTCGTTTAACAGGCTTATAAGAGCTTTGTAATCAACTATTGCCGATCTGGCAGCATTAACAAAAATAGCAGTTTTTTTCATTGAGCGCAAAAGAGTTTCGTTTATCATACCCTTTGTGGAGTCTGTAACAGGAAGATGCAGAGACACAACATCGCTTTCGGCAAAAATTTCCTCAAGAGATGTTTTTCTGTAATGACCTTGAGACTGTTCAATAAAGGGATCGTAGAATGATATCTCACAGTCAAATGCATCAAGTATTTTTGCTGCGGCGTGGCTTATTGCGCCAAAGCCAACAAATCCAATCTTCTTACCCTGCAATTCATGACCCATCCATAAAAAATAGGGAGTTGTACCTTCGACCCATTTTCCGTCCTTTGCCCACTGTATCGCCGGCAATGCGTTTCTCATTGATACTATCATAAGTGCAACCACAAGTTCGGCAACAGCTTGGGTATTTCGTCCGGGTGTGCAAAAAATCGGAATACCAGCCTTAGTGCAGGCATCCACATCTATGTTTGCAGGTGTAGCTCTGCAATCACCTATAAAAAGCAGTTTGTCGTATCCGGAAAGTACTTTTTCTGTCACACGGTCAAGCTCGGTAATTAGAGCGTCTGGTTGAACACGCTTTAAATTTTCCAGCATTTCATCTTCGTAATAGCGCTCGCCGGTTTTAGTCCACGGTTCGTAGACTACCTGGTCAAACATTTCTCTTAGTTCTGCAAGTCGATTTTCAGGATAGGGTGCTCTCACATATAGTTTCATGATAACAAACTCCTTTTAGTAAAATTTCTTTACATCACTGTCAAAATATTTATTTAAAAGATAGGGGACATAAACGCCTTTGTCTGTTACCACACCGGAAATGAGATGAGGCGGAACAACATCAAAAGATGGGTATATAGCCTTAACCTCCGGTATGGTGTTTTGTATGCCACGATATTTGAGAACCTGTGAGGGATCACGCATTTCAATAACGATATCATCTTTTGATTTTTTGTCTTCATCCGGTATGCCGGTGACATAGTAGGGGACTCCGAAATATTTTGCAAGAATTGCAATCTGGAAGGTGCCTATTTTATTTGCTATGTGCCCGTCTCTTGCAATTGTGTCCGCAGCTGAGGTAAACAGATCAATGCCTTCGTGCTGCATGGAATAGGCTATCATGTTGTCGGTTACTACCGTTGTGTCAAATCCCATTTCTCCAAAGCAGCTGGAGGTCAGCCTGGCCCCCTGAAGATACGGCCTTGTTTCAGCACAGAAAACACGGAAATTCTTTCCGCTCTCAATGGCCGCTCTTATAACTGTGCCTATGATAGTTTCACCAAAACACTGAGTGAGAATAGTCCCGTTATTTGGTATTAAATCAGCAAGATAATTACCTACGATCTGCATGGTGCTGTAGCGTCGGTTAAGAGATTCAACGGTCGTATCAACAATGGCCTGTATTGGGTCCTTGCCGCATTCAAGCGCTGCCTTGCCAACCTCCGCGCAATGGCGTGTAATCTGACCGTATCTGTTGGCTGTGGTCGGGCGGGCATGGGCTAATTCATAAGCTGCCAGATCAAGATAATCATACTGCTCCTTTATGCCTTTATCTCTTGCCTGATAGGCGGCGAGGGCCATGCCCATTCCAACGGCAGTGTAGGGACCTGCACTCTGAGTTACCATATCGGCAATGGCCTGTACAACTTCCTGATAGCTTTCACATTCAACAAAATGGCGTTCAGGAAAAATGCGTCTGTCAAGGATTCTTACTTTGCCGTTTTCATACCATGCCACATTCTCATATTTGAGAAGAAAAGGCATATTTTTATCCATTCTCTCCATAAATAGTAAACCTCCTTATGGTGTGATGTTTTTCAGCAGTAAGCATAGCTTAATTTAGTGCGCTGTGAAGTATATCTATAACTTCTTTTCCACTCTGTATCGAGGCTCTGCGCTTAATTAAATTTATGCCAAGCTTTATAAGGCAGCGTTCCATAGGAATACGCAGAGACATGTCATTGACAGAAGTAACCTCAGCCACTTTTGAATCACCGACGGTGCGGCGTATGATTTCAGTCCCAGCATATCCAAAAGAATCAGCCATAACATTATTTATGTAAAAGTTCTTAAATTCTGCGGTTTTATACAGCTTGAAGCTTACAAGCTCATCGTATTTTTTTTCAATTTTTTCTCGTGTCATGTCACATGTTTCTGCGATAATTCTTTCTAATGCATTTATTGCATCTTTCTCGTCGGGCATGGTGTACAGCTTGTTGGTAAGGGAGAAAAACAGATTTCCGATAACATTACCTATGTCATACCCCATTGGACCGTAGAAAGCAAATTCCGGATCAATAACCTTGATTCCTGTTTCATTTGCAAAAACAGAACCGGAATGGAGGTCGCCGTGGATAAGTGACTGAGCGCAGTTCATAAAACGGTCTCTCAGTTTTGCAACCTCGGTGTGAAGTTCACAGTCGTTGTATAGATTATTTTCCACGAATTCCTCGTTACCGTCTGTTACAATGTTTTTGTTTCTTTCATTATAGGGGACAGACAGATATGGCTCGGAAAGAACCAAATCTTCTGAGATGTCACAAAGCTCAGGGTTCACAAAAAACTTGACATTGTTTTTCTTATCTCCGCTTTTCATAACCAGATCTGTGGTTGGGAAAAGAGTGTCTGCCATAAAAGTAGACAGATTTTCACTTAAATGAGGGTATATTCTGTTTTCCATAAGTTCTTTCCGGAGATTCTTGTAATCCGAAATGTCTTCCATGGAAAGGGCACACATGATTTCATCGTAGTAGTAAACCTCCGGGACAAAACCGGGAGCTAATTCACCCTGTAATTTAAGAATTTTGGCTTCAATTTTGTTGCGATAGGTATCGAGCGGTCTGCCGGATGAACGCAGAAGTTTATCCGCCTGTTTTACAACAAGGGAGTGACCGTCTGCAAGGGATTTTATTTTAAAGACATAGTTAATATTGCCGTCGCCGATTTCTACACATTCGGTTAGCTCATCCGGTTTAAACATGTGCAGAACTTCTACTGCATATCGCTTAACATCGTCCGTGTTCATAAGGAAAAATTCTTTGAAGTCTTTCATGTGGCAATCCTCCAAACTATATTTTTGATGTTGCTTTTGAGCATACCGAAGTAATGAATAATAGCGTGCGAAAGTTGCATTTCCAACATCTCAAGCAGATAATACACCCGAAAACAACACAAGTCAACATGTAAAACCACAAAATCAAACAAGTGGTTTTAATGTTCGAAATTAAGAAAAATTAAAATAAGTGCCCATTTATACATTGAAAATTTAGATAAAATGCAATTTTGTTATTATCAGTTGAATTTTTGTAATAATAGTAATATAATATTATAAACACATTAAATAACATAAATAAACACTTATCTAATAATTGGATTGGGAGCGTTAATATGCTTAAAATTGAACGTCAAAATATAATTGAAATGGAGCTGAATAAGCAGGGATATGTTCTTGTTCCAGCCATGAGTGAACTGTTCAGGTGCAGCGAGGAGACAGTTAGACGTGATTTGAAGGAAATGGAGAGTGAAGGTCGCCTTGTTCGCACCCACGGTGGAGCGTATCTGGTTGAAAAATTCGATAAAAGTTATCCTACCAATCTGCGAAAGTCATACTATCAGCGTGCCAAGGAAAGAATGGCACATCAGGCTTTGAATTATGTAAAAGATAATGATGTTGTGATGCTTGATTCAAGCACTACATGCCTTGCTATTGCAGAGGCATTTATTAAATCGGGCAAGTCTCTTACCATAATAACTAATTCGCTTCTAATATGTTCACTTTGTAATGAGAGCCAGTCCAATATCAATCTTATCTGCCTTGGCGGTGAGTTCAGAAGAAGGACAACTTCTTTTACTAATCAGCACACTGTCGATATGCTGCGTCATTATCATGCAGACAGTTGCTTCATTAGCTGTCCTAAACTTACACGTGAGTATGGCTTGTCAGATAACCACCTGAGTGAAGCAAATGTAAGAGCCTGTATGCTTGAACAATCCGAATTTAAGCTTCTTGTAGCTGATCACACAAAGTTTAATTCCAGCGCAAACATCTTGTTTCCTGGAATAGAAGATTTAAATGTGATAATGACAGACCAGAAGCTCGATAATGAATGGGAAACTTACGCCAAGACAAATGATATAATAATTGAATATTGTATTGAGTGAAATACAGTTGCTAAGCATGCTGAAATATCTTTTAGATATTTCAGCATGCTTTATTTTGATTTCAGGGGAAATTTAAATCTTTTGCTCTGAGTTCCATTCAAATTGGTCATATGGAATTTGATCCGGACACCATATTTTACCAGTCATAGTTACATTTTCAATTTCATTTAAAAGATTTAATGAACCGTCATGGTGCCCACCGTCGTACTCAGTTGCGAGCCATACATCAACAATTTCCAGTACAGCCCACTTTCCAAGCATTCTTCCGCCGAGACAAAGCACATTTGAATCGTTATGCCGCCGTGTCAGCTTTGCAGAGTAACTATCACATATTGCTGCTGCCCGAACACCTTTAAATTTGTTTGCGGCAATGCTTACGCCTATTCCTGATCCGCAAATAATAATGCCTTTATTCGTTTTCCCTGTAGATACAGCCGATGCAACTTTTGCGGCAAAATATGGGTATCTGGATGGGCGATCATCACTTCCGCAGTCAACAACGGTAAAACCTTCATTTTTTAAATGCTCAATAACCTCAAGCTTCATTTCATAGCCTGAATCATCACAGCCTATGTAAATTTCATTATTCATTTTCTTTTCAAAGATATAGCTTCTTCTGCCTTTATAACAATATCATTGGCGGTTATGTTGTACCGTTCCATAAGAGCGAGAGGGTCACCGCTTCGACCAAAACTGTCTCTTATTCCCACTCTCATAACAGGTACAGGATAATTTTCGCAGACTGTTTCTGTTACCGCAGCGCCCAAACCTCCAAGAATATTTGCTTCCTCTGCAGTTACCAGACAGCCACACTGCTTTGCAGCACGAAGCACAGCGTCGGTGTCGAGAGGTTTTATGGTGTGCATATCAAGAATTCCGGCCACAATTCCTTTTTCTGCCAGAATCTCTTTTGCTTTTAAAGCCTCCTGTACCATAAGTCCTGTTGCAATTATGCAAACATCCTTACCTGCAGCCAGTTCGGATGCTTTTCCAAGTTCAAATTTATAGTCTGGAAGAAGGTTTGTGCATTCATCAACTTCAAGTCTTCCCAAACGCATAAAACACGGACCGTCATATTTTGCAATAGCCTTTGTAATCAGCTTTGTTTCGTTTGCATCACACGGAGACAGAACCATCATTCCCGGAATTGAGCGCATTATGGCAATATCTTCTATGCACTGATGTGTGGCACCGTCCTTACCAACAGTAACACCTGCGTGGGTACCTACCACCTTTACGTTCAGGTGCGGGTATGCAAGTGAGTTTCGTATCTGCTCAAAAGCTCTTCCCGCAGTAAACATAGCAAATGAATTCACAAATACTGTTTTACCGCAGCTTGCAAGTCCTGCCGCCATTCCTACCATGTTAGCCTCGGCAATACCTACATTTTTAGCCCGCTCCGGATAAAGTGCTGCAAATTTTTCCGTTCTAGTACAGCACTGAAGGTCTGCATCAAGTACAACGATATTTTTGTCTGAACCAATTTCTGCCAGGGCTTCACCATAAGCAGTGCGTGTGGAAATCTTACTCATAAAGTTTTACCTCCTTTTCTGCAATAGCAATTGCCTCGTCAAGCTCTTTTGCTGCAGCAAGATACTGCTCGGTGTTTGGATCGTTGCCGTGCCATTCATTTGTGTCTTCCATGAAGGACACGCCTTTTCCTTTAACGGTTTTTGCAATTATTACAGAAGGCTTGTCTTTGCATTTCCGAGCGTTGAAAAATGCTCCGCAAATGCTCTCCATATCATGTCCGTTACAAGTAAGAACATTAAAACCAAAGGCCTTAAATTTTTCATCTATGGGATAAGGGGACATTATTTCTGAAATTCTTCCGTCTATCTGAATGTCGTTATTATCAACGATAGCGCAAAGATTATTGAGCCCATAGTTACCGGCAGCCATTGCGGCTTCCCAAATCTGGCCTTCCTGAATTTCACCGTCTCCCATAATGGCATAAACTCTGTAATCCTTATTATCCAGTTTTCCGGCCAAAGCCATTCCGACAGCAGCGGAGAAACCCTGACCTAAGCTGCCTGTAGACATATCAACACCCTTAACATGCTTCATTTCAGCATGACCGGATAAATCGCTGTCAATATCACGGAAAGTTTCAAGCAGCTGTGCGGGGAAATAACCTCTTTCTGCCAAAACCGAGTAAAGAGCGGGAGTGCAGTGTCCCTTGCTAAGCACGAGCCTATCTCTGTCGGGGTCGCGTGGCTGGTCAGGGTCTACAGACATCTCGTTAAAATAAAGTGCGGTAAGAAGTTCGCATATAGAGAAAGATCCGCCTATGTGACCGGATGTTGCTCTGTACACCATTTCCAAAGCACTTCTTCTAATTCGGGCAGAAACCAACATCAATTCAGCTGATTTTCTGGCTGAAAGGCAATTTTCCATAAATATAAACCTCCTCAAATGAACAATTTTTCGTTTATCTCTTGTGTATTATATACATAAAAAAACAAAAAATAAAAGCCTATAATGACAAAATTCTACTTTTTGTTAAAATGTGATAAAAAGTACGTTAATAAAATGTTTAAATCAACAAAAAACATTACAAAGGTCAGCAAAAACGGTCAAATATCAACTTGATATTTCAAAAAAAGAGAATAAATAATTGCAAATTACATATATAAACTGAAAAAATTGCCAAAAATCAGCATGAATATTTGAAGTTGCCGCTAAAAAGTAAAAGTCTCATAAACCCACAATTGTCACTTGACAACAAGTGTACAAAATGTTTTATTATAATCAGCAACAGAAATTACTGTGTCAAAAATTACATTCTAAGGAGGAAAAATGATGAAAAAAGTTAAAAAAACATTAGCGCTTCTGTTAGCATTTGTCATGATTTTGGCTCTTGCCGCATGTGGTGAAACCGCTGCTCCGGGTGGATCGGATCAGTCTTCAACACCAAGTGCTGCCCCTGCCGATGATAATGTAATTAAAATCGGCTATGTTTCTGACCTGACCGGACCTACAGCACTTTGGGGTACGGCCGGACAGTACGGAGCAGAAACTGCAGTTAAGGACATCAATGAAAAGGGCGGCCTTTTGGATGGCAAGATGCTGCAGCTTGTTCCTATGGATGGTAAGGGAGAGCCTGCTGACTCTGTTTCTGCATTTAAGAAACTGGTTGAGGAGCACCACGTTGTAGCTTCAGTCGGAACAAACTTCTCTTCCTGCAATATCCCTATGGCATCTGTTGCGGATGAACTGAAGGTGCCTGTTCTTGGTACTGCCACTTCCAACGAGTCTGTTACCATAGACGAAAATGGTAATTTACATCCTTATTCCTTCCGTATGTGCTTTATTGATTCTTATCTCGGCACAGTTATAGGAAATTATGCTGCTGATAACCTGAAATTTACAAAGGCAGCTCTCTTTACGGTTGCCGGTAACACAAACTCGGAATCTGTAGGCGCTTTTATAAAAGAATCCTTTGAAGCAAAAGGTGGTAAGGTTGTGGCAGACGAGCAGTGCCAGGAAGGCGATGTGGACTTCCGTGCCCAGCTTACCAACATTAAGTCAAAAAACCCTGAAATCATTTTTGTTATAATGAATGACTATGCTAAAACTGCTACATTTGCAAAGCAGGCGAGAGAGATGGGTATAGAGTGCCTTCTCATGGGCCATGACGGCTGGGACAGCGCACAGCTCGCTGGTGAAGCCAACGGCGCACTTGAAAACTGCCTCTACGTTTCTCGTATAGGATTTAACTCTCCTGACGCAAAGGCATTTGGTGAGCGTATATCTAAGGAATACAACATTGGTATGGAGGCTGAGTGCCTGTTCGGATATGACGGCGTCATGTGGATAGCAGATGCAATTACACGCGCAGGTTCCGCAGATCCTGCCGCAGTTCGTGATGCACTGGAGGCCACGGAAGTCTTTGAAGGCCTTATCGGTACTCTTGTAATGGATCCAAAGACTCATAATCCTTCCATGGCTTGCGCTCTTTACGAGTGCAAGGGTGAC
>JARHZW010000086.1 GCA_029264685.1 Candidatus Limivicinus sp. | reverse complement strand
ATGATGAAGCTGGTGCGGCCCTCCATAAGCTTATCCATGGCTTTTTTGATTGAAAGCTCTGTTCTGGTGTCAACGCTTGAGGTGGCCTCGTCAAAAATGAGTATTTTAGGCTGGGAAACTATTGTGCGTGCAATGGTAAGCAGCTGCTTCTGCCCCTGACTTATATTGCTGGACTCTTCGTTGAGCACGGTATCGTAGCCATGGGGAAGAGTTCGTATAAAGTGGTCAAGCTGGGCAGCTTTGGCAGCTTCAATGACTTCCTCGTCACCGGCGCTGAGTCTGCCGTAGCGGATGTTCTCCATTATGCTGTCGTTATAGAGCCATGTGTCCTGTAAAACCATGCCGAACATATCCCGCAGGTCATTTCTGGCAAACTGCCTCAGATCATAACCGTCAAGCAAAATTGCACCGCTGCTCACATCGTAAAAACGCATGAGAAGCTTGACCATCGTGGTTTTGCCGGCACCGGTAGGCCCAACTATTGCAACTCTCTGCCCTGGCTTAATTACAGCTGAAAAATCGCTGATTATGGTTTTGTCAGGACTGTAGCCGAATTTTACATGGGCAAAAGTCACTTCACCCTTTACAAGCTCAGGAGACAGGGAATTCTCCGGATCGGGAGTTTCTTCCTCTTCCTCGAGAAAATCAAATACACGCTCGGCAGCGGCAGCAGTCTGTTGAAGCACATTTGAAATGTTTGCAATCTGCTGAATTGGCTGGGTAAAGTTACGCACATACTGGATAAATGCCTGAATGTCACCTACAGTTATACTTCCCCTCAATGAGAGAAAACCGCCCAGAATACATATACCCACATAACCTAAATTGCTTACGAAATTCATCAGCGGCATCATCATTCCCGACAAAAACTGGCTTTTCCATGAGGCATCATAGAGGCTTTCGTTTATCTCGTTAAATTTCTCTATGCTCTCCTCTTCACGGTTGAAGGCAGTTACGACAATGTGTCCGCCGAACATTTCCTCCACATGGCCGTTAACCTGACCTATATAAGCCTGTTGTTTTTTAAAGTATGGCTGACTGTGTTTTACCACTTTGCTTACTATTAAAACACTGAGAGGCAGTATGCAGAGAGCCACCAGGGTCATAAGAGGGCTTATGGTGAACATCATCACAAGAACACCGATGAACTGGGTTACACTGGTCACTATCTGGGTCATGCTTTGGTTCAGCGTCTGGGTAACGGTGTCCACGTCATTGGTTATTCGGCTCAGTACCTCGCCGTGGGATACACGGTCAAAGTAAGAAAGAGGCATACGGTTGATTTTTTTGCTTATATCCTGTCTCATGCCGTAGCTTATCTTTGTGGAAACTTTGGTCATTATAAAGCCCTGAATATACGAAAGCAGGGAAGAGAGCAGGTAAATGATACCTAAAAATATAAGGATCTGCGCTACAGCTCCGAAGTTTATTCCGCCGATTCCTGTAAGCTGAGCGATGATACCGTTAAACAGTTCATTTGTTGCATTTCCTAAAATTTTAGGTCCGATTATAGAAAAAACAGTTGAAGCAACGGCAAAAATCATTACCAGAATTATAGCCGGCAGATATTTGCTTAAATAGGAAATAAGCTTTCCCATTGTGCCTTTGAAGTCCTTGGCTTTTGCCTCCGAAGCCATACCGTGAGGGCCGTGTCCATGTCCGTGCATTATGCCAATTCCTCCTTTGAAAGCTGGCTTTCTGCAATTTCTCTGTATTCTTTGCAGTTTTCCAGCAGGTATTTGTGACTTCCCTTGCCCACGATTCTGCCCTCGTCCAGAACTATGATCTGTTCCGCATTCATGATTGTAGAAACACGCTGGGCTACTATGAGAGTTGTGGCTTTTTCGGTGCTGCTTTTCAGAGCCTGACGGAGCTTTGCGTCTGTTTTAAAGTCAAGGGCTGAGAAGGTGTCATCAAAAATATAAACCGGGGCTTTTTTTACAAGTGCTCTTGCGATTGAAAGCCGCTGTCGCTGACCTCCGGAAACATTGGTGCCGCCCTGACTTATGGCGGTGGACAGACCGTCCGGCAGTTGATCTATAAATTCGGTGGCCTGAGCTGTTTCGGCGGCTGCATACAGACTTTCGTCGTCTGCGTCGCTGTCGCCGTAGCGGAGATTTGAGCGTATATCGCCGCTGAAAAGCACACCGTTTTGTGGTACATAACCAATTTTGTCCCGCAGCTCTTTCTGGGGCAGGGTTTTTATATCCACGCCGTCAAGACATATGGACCCTGAGCTGACATCGTGAAAACGGGGGATAAGGTTTACAAGGGTGGATTTTCCGCTTCCCGTAGAGCCTATAAATGCAGTGGTTTCTCCGGGGCGTGCGGTAAAGGAAATGTGTTCAAGGACATTTTCATCCGCTCCGTCGTAACTGAAGGATACATCCTTAAATTCTACAACGCCTTTTACATCTTCAGGAAGATGGCTCGGGTGGGGTACATCCTCAACGCTGCTGTGGGTTTCCAGAACCTCAGCAATGCGGTTTGCGGAAACTGCCGCACGGGGAACCATGACAAAGACCATGCTTATCATCAGAAAGCTCATTATTATCTGCATGGTATACTGAATAAAGGCCATCATGTCGCCAACCTGCATGGTTGCCTGGGCAATCTGATGACCGCCTACCCAGACTATAAGAAGGGAGACACCGTTCATAACCAGCATCATTACGGGCATCATGGTTGCCATTGCACGGTATACAAACAGGTTGTTGTCGGCAAGGGCTTTGTTTGCCTTGTCAAAACGCTCTTCCTCAAATTTCTGAGTGGCAAAAGCTCTTATAACCATCATGCCGGAGAGATTTTCACGGCTAACAAGGTTCAGCTTATCAACAAGCTTCTGCATTATTTTGAATTTGGGCATAGCAACGGTGAACATCACAAAAATAACACCGAAGATCAGAATTCCTGCAAGAGCAATTATCCACGCCATACTGGGGCTTTTGCTAAGCGCCATAATTGTTCCGCCTATACCTATGATAGGAGCATAGAACATTGTTCGAAGACCCATTGAGAGCAGCCCTCTTACCTGCATTACATCGTTTGTACAGCGGGTTATAAGGCTGGCGGTGCCGAATTTGTCGTATTCATTGTTTGTGAAGCTGCTGACACGGGAAAACATATCCCGTCTCACATCCCTTGCCACACCTGTGCCCAGTTTGCTGGCGCAAAAACCTACTCCTATGGAAAAAGACACAAGAAGCAGAGTCATCAGAAGCATTTTGCCGCCTACCTTTAAAATATAGGCGGTCTGTATTGCGCCGGTGTCTGCGCCTAACTGAGTGTAGAACTCCTTGGTGAAGATTACGGCAGTCTGAAATGCCACACTGTCAGGGATGGAGGCGGCGCTGCTTATTGCCTCGTCTACAGCCGCCTGTGGTGCGGAAGCTATAACTGCCTGCAAGCTGTCCAAGCTTTCGGAAACAGGGGAGTGGGATATACCGCCTGCTGCATCAGAACCGGAAGACAGCTGCTTTATAAAATTCGTAAAGGCGTATGCGGAACGGCTGAATGCAAATTCGGCTCTACGGGCTGCATCATTGGAGGGGGGCTCGAATCTAAGGCAGTCGGTTTCAGCGGCTGCGGGCCAGCGGTCCAGAAAACGGGTCCATTCCTTTTCGCCCATTTCATCTTTGCTGACTTTAATATAGCAGGCTTCAACAAGCTCCCTGTCATCTGAAGGCATAAAGCCTGTCATCAGCTCCAGCGATTGAGCTGAAATCACTTCCGGCGCAGCTTCTTTTATTCCGCCCTGCTGTATGCCCACATTGACAATATCGCTCATAAGGTTTGGAAGGTTCAAATCTACGGCAGACTGGCAGAAGAGAAGAACTATCATTGCCAGAGCAAAGCCAAGATAAGGTTTAATGTATTTCTTTAATTTCATCATGTTTAATTTGCTCCTCAGTTTGTACCATGTGTGAAACAGCAAGCTCAAGAGCTTCTGCAAGCTGATTGAGCAGGACGATTAGTTTGCCCGAGGTTTCGGGACCTAAATAATCTGCTGCATAGGAGAGTATGCCGTCAAAACGCTGACGGGCAAGTTCCAAAACTTCAGTCCCTTCGTCTGTAAGCTCAAGACCCGTTGTGCGTCTGTCATCGGGATCCGGCACACGGCGTACATAGCCGTTATCCTCAAGCAGACTCACTCTCTGGCTGAGAGCAGGGAGACTCTGCCCCATGGAGTTTGCAAGGGCGGAAAGTTTGACATGCTTGTTTTTTTCACCGTTTACTTCCGCCATCTCGAAGTGATGTATTGCCATAAGTGTGCCAAACTGTGATTTACTCAACGCATCACATGGACTTACGCTGTGCCAGGCTTTCCGCACTCTGTCCATACTGCGGAACAATTCTGCGGTTTGTATATTGTGACATTCCATTTTATACCTCCGTGGAAATACTTAATAATGATAATAGTTAATATGCTTAACTAATATACGGCAAAAACCGGATTACGTCAATATGTGCGTTGGAATGTTAACAAAACTTTAAAAGTGGAGGACGGCATATTTTGGTGTATAAATTTATAGGAAGAAAAAATAAAAAATTAAATAACATAGAAAAAATAAAAATTGAGGAAAATATGATGACAAATTCAATAAAATAGCTTATAATTAGCTCCAGAAGTGTAAATTAGTTGTGAAATGCAATATTCCGAATTTACACTGTAAAATTATTTCCGCTAATGCAAAAAGCGCATTATTTAATAATTTTAAGACCGGAAAGGATGCTCATATGCGTAAAACTAAAATTATCTGCACCATAGGCCCGTCTTCAACCGACGAGGCTGTGCTGACTAAAATGTGTGAAAGCGGCATGAATGTAGCCCGCCTTAACTTCTCTCACGGAAGCCATGAGGAGCATAAGGAGAGAATCGACCTTATCAAGAAGGTCAGAGAAAAGCTTAATCTTCCCATCGCCATACTTCTGGATACAAAGGGACCGGAGTTCAGAATAAAAACTTTTGAAAATAAAAGCATAACTCTTAAAGACGGCGACCCGTTTATTTTCACTACAGAAGATGTGGTGGGAAATCAGGAAATGGTTTCCGTGTCTTATAAACAGCTCAATGAAGAAATGAACAGAGGAGATATAATAAAGGTCAACAACGGCCTTGTTATTTTCCGTGTTGAAAAAGTCGAAGGCTCAAATATTATCTGTACTACCTTAAACGGCGGAGAGCTTTCCGACCGTAAGAGCATGAGCTTCGAGAACAAGGTTTTAAAGCAGGAATATCTGAGCGAGCAGGACAAGGAAGACATTCTCTTTGGAATTGAAAACGATGTGGACTTTGTTGCCGCTTCCTTTGTGTCTACAAAAGAAGATGTTGTAAGTCTTAGAAATTTCCTTGATGAAAACGGCGGCAAGGATATTAACCTTATTGCAAAAATTGAAAATCGTTCAGGCGTTGACAATGTGGAGCAAATTTGCGAAATTGCTGACGGTATAATGATAGCAAGAGGCGACCTCGGCGTGGAAATTCCCTATGTTGAGGTTCCTGCAATTCAGAAATATCTTATAAAGAAGTGCCGCCTTCTGGGCAAGCGTGTCATTACAGCTACCGAAATGCTGGAATCTATGATTCATAATATAAGACCTACCAGAGCTGAAATTTCAGACGTTGCCAATGCTGTTTATGACGGATCTTCCGCAATAATGCTCTCAGGTGAGACTGCCGCAGGAAAATATCCTGTAGAAGCCGTTAAGAGTATGTCTGATATTGCAAACTTTACCGAGCAGCGCATTGACTATAGAAAAAAATTCTACTCTGCCGAGTTTAAAATCAAAAACAATCTGGATGCAATTTCCCATGCCGTGTGCTCAATGGCAATCGATGTAAATGCCAAGTGCATAGTTGTTACCTCGATTTCCGGTAAAACTGCCAGAATGGTAAGCCGATTCAGGGGACCTGTGAATATTCTTGGATTCACCACCAGTGAAAAGGCCTGGCGTCAGCTCAATATGAGCTGGGCTGTTTATCCTGTTTTGGGTGAAATGTATCCATCACTGGATGTGGTTTTCTATAATGCTCTGAAAATCGCAAAGGAAAAATTTAATCTTCAGCCGGGCGACAATGTGGTACTGACCGGCGGTATCGTAAATGACCGCATAGGAAATACCAACACAATAAAAGTTGAGACAATAAAATAAATTTTTGCAGTAAATTGACTGACAAAAAAGCAGAACTGCCGCAGAACAGTTTTTTCAGCGGCAGTTTTTTGCAGCTTTTATTATAAGCTTATGGATAAAAAACACATAATTACTACAAAATCGGCGGCAAAGTAATACCCGCATTGTGAAAAATGCACATAGATGCAGAAGCGCCGACAGCAACTGTCGGGATGTATATAAATCTATTATAAAAAGAAAAAACCGCTATATGTGTCAATGAGACTGTAAAATAAAATAACTGAACAAAGCTGCTGGATTTATAGCCGTAAATATAAGAGATTTTTTCCTTTTCTTTTTCCTTTGTACAAGAAAAACATAAAAAATATAAAAAGCAAAATAGTGAGAATTCGCAATTATTGCATTAAAATAAAAACATAAATTTAAAATCTTCGTCATTTTATTACTAATGCGTAGATAAATATGGTGAAAATGCTTATTGACTGAAATCGGCGGAAATGCTAAAATGATAGCTGTAATAATTTGAGTTAAGAGGCACGATATGAAAAAAATCTATGTTCTTATAGGCAATTACGGCAGCGGAAAATCCGAGCTTGCCCTGAACTTTGCCTTTAAAGCCGCTGAAAGCGGTCGTACCGAGCTTATAGACCTTGATATGGTTAATACATATTTCAGACTTACCGAGCGTGGACAGATGACCAAAATGAAGGAAATCCGTCTTGTTTCCCCTAACTTCGCCTGCTCCGGTATAGAGACCCTCTCCGTGCCTGCCGAGGTTTCGTCGGCTTTTGCCCTTGACTGGGACACCGTTGTGTTTGACGCCGGCGGCGATGCTGTTGGTTCAACAGCTCTTGGGCGTTACCATCAGGATTTTATGGAGCTTGAACCGGAGCAGCTTGAGGTACTCAATGTTGTCAATATACGCCGTCCTTTGGCGGGAACCGTTGAAAAAATCATTCATCTTCAGGAAGAAATGCAGATTCATTCCCGCCTGAAAATTACCGGAATGATCAATAACACAAACCTTGCTGAAATGACCGGTCCGGCCGAGCTGAGAGACGGATACGAAATGATAAAAGAGGTATCCGAAAAGACTGGTGTGCCCGTGCTTTATACCACCGGCAAAAAAGAACTTCTTGACATTTTCCTTGCTGAAGGCCATGACCCCAAATATATCGGCACACCTATGGCTATAGACACATATATGCGCCGTGACTGGACCAGCTGGATAGAGAGCCTTAAAGAATTACAGCATCCTATACAGGGCGGCGCTCACTGAGCTTTTCCACCCCTCATAACCCCATTATCCCAGACTTCTCCCGCACAGCGGTAGAATAAATAAATGAAAAATGCAAAATTATTTAGAAAAGAGGTAAAATCATGGTAAAGGTGACAATCAATGAGATTGTTTGTAAAGGCTGTGGTCTCTGCGTGAGAGCATGTCCTAAAAACGTACTCGCCCTTTCCAAGACCAAGCTCAATGCAAAGGGCTACCACCCTGCAGAGGTAGCTGATCCCGAGGCATGCATAGGCTGCGCTTCCTGCGCACGCACTTGCCCCGATGTGGCTATCCGTATAGAAAAGCTTTAAGGAGGAACAAAAAATGGCATTGACTCTTATGAAGGGTAGCGAAGCTATCGCGGAGGCCGCAATACGTGCCGGCGCCCGTTTCTTCTTTGGCTATCCTATCACCCCGCAGACTGAAATCCCTGAGTATATGTCCGCTCGTATGCCCGAGGTCGGAGGATGCTTCCTTCAGGCCGAGAGCGAAGTTGCGGCAATCAATATGGTATACGGTGCAGCTTCCACCGGCGCCCGTGTTATCACTTCTTCTTCCAGCCCCGGCATCAGCCTGAAGCAGGAAGGTATCTCCTACTGCGCAGGCGCACAGCTGCCCTGCGTTATCCTCAATGTTATGCGTGGCGGCCCCGGCCTTGGTAATATCCAGGCTTCTCAGGGCGACTACTTCCAGGGCGTTAAGGGCGGCGGCAACGGTGACTACCACCTGCTGACTTATGCTCCCTCCTCCGTTCAGGAAGCTATCGACATCATGATGTTCGCTTTTGAGAAATCCGAGAAGTATCGTATTCCTGTACTTTTCCTGGCTGACGGTATCATCGCTCAGATGATGGAGCCTGTCGAAATGCCTGAAATGGTTGATTACAAGGTTGACCCCGAGAAGAAGCCTTGGGCAACCACCGGCTGGAAGCCCGGCGATGCTCCCGAAAAGAGAGCGGTTATCAACTCTCTGTACATTGATACCGAGGATCTGGCTGTTCACAACGAGCGCCTTCAGAAGATTTATGATGAGGCAAAGAAGAACGAGCAGATGTGGGAGTGCTACAAGACCGATGATGCAGAGTTTGTTATCACTGCTTTCGGTACTGTTGCCCGTATCGCAAAGACCGCTATCGACGAGCTTCGTGAAGAGGGTGTCAAGGTCGGTCTGTTCCGTCCCATCGCTGTATGGCCCTTCCCCTATGATGCTCTGCTTGAGACTGTTAAGCCTGAGCGTGTAAAGGGCATTCTGGACGTTGAGGTTAACGAAGGCCAGATGCTTGAGGATGTTAAGCTTGCTGTCAATGGACTTAAGAATGTTGACTTCTTCGGTTACTGCGGAAGCCAGTTCCCCACTACCGATGAGATTAAAGCAAAGATCCTCGCTATGAAGGAGGGTAAATAAATGTCTGTTGTATTTGAAAAGACTAAACTTTTAACTGATAAGACTTTCCATTACTGCCCTGGCTGCAACCACGGTATTATTCACCGTCTGGTGGCTGAGGTTCTGGATGAGATGAATCTGGACGGAGATGTTGTTGGTGTCGCTCCTGTCGGCTGCTCCGTTTTTGCATATGATTACTTCAACTGCGATATGATTGAAGCTGCTCACGGCCGTGCTCCTGCCGTTGCTACCGGCGTAAAGCGTGCAAAGCCCAACACCACTGTTTTCACCTATCAGGGTGATGGTGACCTTGCTTCTATCGGTACCGCTGAGATTGTTCATGCCGCTCACCGTGGCGAAAAGTTTGTTACCATTTTTGTTAACAACGCTATCTACGGTATGACCGGCGGCCAGATGGCTCCTACCACTCTCGTTGGTCAGAAGACTACCACTTCTCCCTACGGCCGTGATGAAGCATGGTGCGGCGCACCTATTAAAATGTCTGAGATGCTTTCTCAGGTTCCCGGCTCTTACTACATAGAGCGCTGCGCTGTCAACAACAACGCAAACATCATCAAAACCAAAAAGGCCATTAAAAAGGCATTCCAGTACCAGCTGGAAGGTAAGGGCTTCTGCATGATAGAAGTTCTCTCCACCTGCCCCACCAACTGGGGACTTAACCCCATTGAGGCTATGAAGTGGCTCGAAGAGAATATGATCCCCTACTATCCTCTGGGTGTATATAAAGATAAGGGGGCTGCAGAATAATGAAAAAAGATTTTGTTTTCGCCGGCTTCGGCGGTCAGGGTATGCTGCTTATAGGTAAGTTCTTGGCTATGGCCTGCATGCTGGACGGCAAGCACGTTTCCTGGCTTCCTTCCTACGGCCCTGAAATGCGTGGAGGTACAGCCAACTGCTCCGTTATCGTCAGTGATCACGAGGTTGGTTCTCCCATGGTCGACAAGGCCGATGCAATCGTTGCAATGAACCTGCCTTCTCTCCTCAAGTTCGAGAACAGAGTAAAGCCCGGCGGAGTTCTGGTTGTTAACAGCTCCATTATTGACCGTAAGGTTGAGCGTGACGACATTACAGTGGTTTACTGCGATGCTAACGCTATCGCTGACAGCGTAAATAACCCCAAGGGTGCAAACGTTGCAATTCTTGGTTCTCTCATGGCAAAGATGAATATCGTTGACAATGAGAAAATGTTCGAGGCTATTCGCCTTGAGCTTGGCGAGAGAAAGATGAAATTCTTTGAAGGCAACAAGGCTGCTTTCCTTGCCGGTATCGAAGCTGCAAAGTAAGATATTGTTCAAACAGTTTAAAGGGTGCGTTTTTGACGCACCCTTTTTCAGTATTCCGCATAGTATTCTGCTGAGGATTTCGTTGCCGTATCCATAAGCTGCTGTATAAATAAATTTGCAACAAGGCTTATGAATAGTAATATAGAAGCTTTCCGTACATACAGCTTTCAAATTGAACTGTTTACATATTAGTCTGCACATGAGCAGGTTTCGGCTGAAACCTGCTCATTGCTTATTTTACTCACCTTTGTATTTTCGCCTTGTGGCAAGACCGCCCCTAATGTGACGCTCTGCCTTGTTTATATCCAACAGCTTTCTGACCTGCCTGTAAAGGCCCGGATTTATTCGAGGCAGTCTTTCCGTCAGATCCTTATGTACAGTGGACTTGGATATTCCAAACCGTGAGGCTGCAGAACGGACGGTCGCTTTGTTTTCAATCAGGTATACGGCTACCTCACAGGCGCGTTCTTCGATATTTGTACGCACATAAACCACTCCCCATACTCTCGTACTCAATGTATATGAAAAAGGCGCCTGAAATTATGAGGAAAAGTATAAATGAAATATACAAAAATACAGCTGTTCACATTGCGTAAAAGGGCAATTTTTGGTGAAAGCTCGGATTGACAAAAATGAAACTATGTAATAAAATTAAGAAAAATGTATCAAATGAGACAGGTGGGGTGGCATGAAACTTGAGGAAAGCTATAAAAATATCCTTTTGAAGTTCTTTTTGTTTGCAGAACTTCCGGAAAATGAGATTGAAAATCTTGCGGAGTCATTCTGCGTAAAAAGCTATGAAAAGGCAGAGCCCATTTATACTCAGCACATTTTTATAAAGTCTCTCGGACTCATTATAGAGGGAGAGGCGGCAGTATATAATGAGAGCGGTGCTTTGCTTAATATTCTAAAGCCGGGGAGCTGTTTTGGTGCTGCGGCATTGTTTTCGCCGACAGATGAATATGTTACCAGCGTTGTAGCTAAAAAACAGACGGTGGTTATGTTCATATCTGATGCGGAACTCAGAGAACTGTTCTTAAAATATCCACGGACTGCTATTAGCTATATTAGCTTTTTGTCTGACAGAATTCAGTTTCTGAACCAAAAAATTGATTCCTACACCAGCCCTAACATCGAAAATGCGGTTTGGCACTGGCTGCTCTCCCATAGCGACAGCGGCGGTACGGTTAAAATTACAATGGGGTATGCCGCTCTTGCCAGAGCTCTGAGCGTTGGCAGGGCCAGTCTTTACAGGGCTCTCAATGAGCTTCAAAATGCAGGGAAAATAATAAAAAACGGAGCGGAAATCCAAATCTGCAGCCGATATAAACAGGAGGATATATTATGAAAAAATTTCTATCGTTGTTGCTTAGTTTGGCATTGGTTTTTGCCTTTGCCGCCTGTGGTACTGCTGAAGCACCAGAACCCTCTGCCACACCGGAGAATACCGTCGGAGTACCTGCTGCAGACGCAGCAGATAAAACAGATATAAAAATTGCTGTTTTAAAGGGACCGACTGCTCTTGGTGCTTTAAGAATTATGGATTTGGCAGAGAAAGGACAAGGCTCTGATAACTACAGCTTTACTCTTGCCGGTTCTCCTGATGAAATTCTGGGAAGCATAATAAAAGGCGAATTTGATATTGCAGCAGTTCCTACAAATGTTGCCTCAGTTCTTTACAATAAAACTGAGGGGGAAGTTCAAATTTTAGCTTTAAACACACTTGGAGTCCTTTATTGTGTTGAAAACGGTGAAACTGTGAATTCCGTAGCCGACCTGAAAGGTAAAACCCTGTATTGCGTGGGACAGGGGGCAACTCCGGAATACGCCCTTAAATACCTGCTCACAAAAAACGGACTTGACCCTGAAAAAGACCTCAGCATAGAATATAAGGCCGAAGCCGCCGAGGCGGCGGCACTGCTTGCGGAAGGTGAGGGAATTGCGGTTCTGCCTCAGCCCTTTGTAACAGCAGCAATGGCAAAAAATGATAAGCTTCGCATTGCATTTGACTTCAACGAGGAATGGGAAAAGCTGGGCGAGAACAGCGCAATAACTATGGGCTGTGTGTTGGTTCAGAAAAAATTTGCGGAGGAAAATCCGGAGGCTGTTGAGCGCTTTCTGAAAGCTTATGAGGAATCTGTAAATTTTGCAAATTCTGAGGAGACATTGCCGCAGGCTGCTGAACTTGCAGTTAAATACGGGGTTATTCCTGCCGCACCAATTGCCGAAAAGGCTATACCAAAGTGCAGTATTGTGTTTATTGCCGGAGACGAAATGAAGAATGTCGCAGGTCAATTCCTTAATATCCTTTTTGAAGCTAATCCCGCATCAGTAGGCGGCAAGCTTCCGCAGGAAGATTTTTATTATAATGCAAAATAAAACGGCAAAAAAACTGCTTGGCTTTCTGGGGGTGGGGTTGTTTTGGCTTTGCCTCTGGCAGTTGGCTTATTACGCTGTAGGGAGAGACCTGCTTCTGGCCTCTCCCTTTGCGGTGCTGAAAAAGCTGACGGATTTTGTTCGTGAGAAGGAATTCTGGCTAACTGTGGGCAGTTCCTTTGGGCGGATAATGGCAGGCTTTGTGCTTGGGCTTATTTTTGGAATAGTACTGGCAGTGCTTAGTGCACGCTGGGAGCTTATGTATAAAATTTTACAGCTGCCTATGAGCATAATAAAGGCCACGCCGGTGGCTTCGTTTGTTATTTTAGCGCTTGTGTGGATAAGCGGAAGGAGACTGAGCACATTTATATCTTTTATTATGGTTCTTCCTATGGTTTGGAATGGGGTTTATACAGGAATTTCATGCGCAGACATTAAGCTTTTGGAAGCTGCTAAAACATTCAGACTTTCAAAACTCCAGACAGCGGAGGCAGTGTATCTGCCTGCTGTCATGCCTCACCTGCTTTCGGCAAGCAGGATTGCCCTTGGCTTTGCGTGGAAATCCGGAATTGCGGGAGAAGTCATTGCAATTCCTAAACACTCTATAGGCAGCCAGCTTTACAATGCAAAGGTATACCTTGAAACTGACGAGCTTTTTGCGTGGACGGCGGTAGTTGTTATCCTGTCTGTGACCATAGAAAAACTTTTCAGTGCTGTTATCAGAAAAGCAGTCGGAAAATGGGGCGGTGAAAATGGATAAGCTTCAACTGAAGGATATTTGTTTTTCCTACGGTGAGGAACAGATCATAAAAAACCTGAATCTCACTGTAGAAAGCGGAAAGCCCGTTGTGCTGCTGGGAAGGTCCGGAATAGGGAAAACTACATTGCTGAAATTGATTTTGAATTTTATAAAGCCGGATTCCGGTGAAATTTTCGGTGTTGACGATAAAACACGAATTTCTGTAATGTTTCAGGAGGACAGACTTTTTCCTCAGCTAACTGTTTATAAAAATTTAAGACTTGTAAAAAAAGACTTCAGCCGCAAGGATGCCAAAAACCTGATGCGGGAGTTGAACCTTGAGGAAGAGGTTCTGGATAAATATCCGGAGGAGCTTTCCGGTGGGATGCGGCGCAGAACGGCTCTGGCAAGGTGCCTTATATTTTCGTCACAGTTTGTACTAATGGACGAACCTTTTCAGGGCCTTGATGCGGATAGCAGAAGGATTTGCCTGAATGCGGTGAAAAAATACACGGCGGGAAAGCCCGTGCTTATTATAAGCCACGAAATTCAAGATGCGGAGGTCTTGGGAGCGGAGCCGGTAAGAATGGAAGATATTTCCTCTTCGGGAGCTTGACAATGCAAATGTGGATATATCTTTAAGTAAACAAGTAATAAAACAGTGCTTCTGACAGGTGCTTTTGCGGCGCTTTCACAGAGGCGCTGTTTTTCATATAGTAAAATAAACAGTGAAAATAGAAAAAATGCTGCCAAATCGCAACTAAAACAGAAGAATATTAGTGCTTATGCTGGTTGACAGCAAAGAGTTAAAAATATTATAATAAAAAAATAAAATTTATGTAAAATATAAGGCAGGTATGAAGCTGCGGATTTGTTAGTGTACGCAGTGAGCAGAAATGGAAAAAACAAGTGTTTCACAAACAAGAATGACAGAGGGCTCAATAGGCGGAAGGATAATTTCTTTTGCAGTTCCTCTGTTTATCGGGAATCTGTTTCAACAACTATATAATACGGCAGATGCACTGATTGTGGGTAGACTTTTGGGCAATGATGCACTGGCAGCAGTCAGTGCCACCGGCACGCTGATTTTCCTGATGATAAGCTTCTTCGAGGGAATTGCGGTTGGCGCCGGTGTGGTCATTTCCCGATATTTCGGCGCAAAAGAAAGCGAAAAAATGCAGCTTGCCATCCATACCAATATAGCGTTTAATCTGGTGGTAAGCGTGCTTTTAACTCTGGTCGGAACAACCCTGACCCCTGCAATTCTCCGTTTGATGGGTACTCCCGAGGGAGTTATGGATCTGTCGGTGGATTATATCAGGATATACTTTGCCGGAAGTCTCAGCCTTGTGATGTATAATGTGCTGAGAAGTATAATGCAGGCAGTGGGAGACAGCAGACACCCGCTTATTTATCTGGTGGTTTCATCTCTGCTGAATATACTTCTTGACCTGCTGTTTATAGGTGTTTTCAAAACCGGCGTAGGCGGTGCGGCTCTTGCAACGGTAATTTCTCAGTTTGTAAGCGTTTTTCTATGCTTGGGAAGACTGATGACCACAAAAGAGGATTACAGAATTTCCGTAAAAAAAATAGGCTTCAACAAGGCAATGCTGAAGCTTATTATAAAATACGGTCTGCCCTCCGGCCTTCAAAACTCGGTGATTGCTATTGCTAATGTGGTTGTTCAGTCAAATATTAACTCGTTCGGTAAAATGGCGGTATCCGGCTGTGGTGCGTACAGCAAAATTGAAGGCTTTGCATTCCTGCCCATTACCAGCTTCAACATAGCTCTCACAACTTTTGTAGGTCAGAATTTAGGCGCAAAAGAATATGACAGGGCCAGAAAAGGGGCAAAGTTCGGTATAATCTGCACGCTGTTAATATCCGAGCTTATAGGAATTGCAATTTTTCTGCTGGCACCTTACCTTATATCGGCCTTTACATCTGAGCCGGAGGCAATACAATTCGGCGTTGATAAAGCGAGAATATGCTCCCTGTTTTTCTGCCTGCTGGCTGCTACCCACGGCTTTTCTGCCGTACTCCGTGGTGCAGGAAAGGCGGTTGTGCCAATGATAGCAATGCTTAGTTTCTGGTGCGTTATCAGAGTGTGCTTTATTAAGATAATGGTACCTGTTTTCCACTCTATAAATGTTGTTAATTGGGTATATCCTCTCACATGGTGCCTCAGTACAATATTTTTAATTATATATTACATAAAAGCCGATTGGCTGCACGCTTTTAAAAGAGCAGAAATGGAAAGGTGAAGAGATATGCCAATAGTTGTTGTAGGAAATGTTTTTGTTGATTTTAAGGGTTTTCCGGACAGTAAATATATTCCCAGCGGAAGAAATTCCGGCCGTGTGGAGACTGTTCACGGCGGTGTAGGACGCAATGTGGCTGAGGATATAGCCAATATAGAGCTGAGACCCCGCTTTGTAAGCATGGTTGATGATAACACTCAGGGAGCCGAGGTCATCAATAAACTGAATAATCATAAGGTCGATACAAGATACATCGTTTCAGCTCCTGACAGCATGGGAAAGTGGCTGGCAATTTTCGATAACAACGGAGAAATTGTTGCCTCTATTTCAAAACGCCCCAATATGGAGCCTATGCTGGAAATGCTGGAGGCAAGAGGTGATGAGATATTCTCCGATGCTGACAGTATTGTTATTGAGATAGACATGGATAAGGAAGTTGTAAAGCAGGTCTTTAAGTATGCAAAAAAATACAATAAGCCTGTTTATGCAGTGGTTGCAAACATGAGCATTGCTTCCCAGCGCAGAGACTTTTTCCAGTCCATAGACTGCTTCGTGTGCAACGAGCAGGAGGCAGGTATGCTGTTCCTTGAGGATTTTACACAGATGAGTCAGGAAGAACTGTGCGACGAGCTGGCAGAGAAAGTGAAGAGCGCCCGCATCCCATCTATGATCGTTACCATGGGCAGCAGAGGATCTGTGTACGCAAGTATGAGCGGAGAGAAGGGAATATGCCCTGCAAATAAGGTCGATGTTCAGGACACAACAGGAGCGGGAGACGCCTTCTGCGCCGGTGCCGCCGTTGGTCTGAGCTATGGCAAGAGCATGAAAGAAGCGGTTCAGATAGGCACAAAGCTTGCTTCTTCTGTTCTTAACCTTTCTGAAAATGTCTGCCCAAGATTTTTACCCAGCGAATTGGGAATTGATATTGAAGTTGAAGAGTGATTTTTTAATCCCCGAAGGCAAAGAATTGCCTTCGGGGATTGACAAACCGCTGATTATTAAGTATAATATAAAAACGCAGTATGGAGAGCTACCGAAGTGGTCATAACGGGGCGGTCTTGAAAACCGTTAGGGCGCAAGCCCACAGGGGTTCGAATCCCTTGCTCTCCGCCATTAACAGCACACCGAAAGGTGTGCTGTTTTTTTAGCATTAAAAATAGATTCGAACGGGAGCGGTAGTGAATGGACTGCCGGTGGCAGTCCAGAGCCGCGACCTGGCCTCCTCCGCAGAGGAGGTCGAATCCCTTGCTCTCCGCCAAAAACAGCACACCGAAAGGTGTGCTGTTTTTAATGCTTATTCTGACTGTCGGAAAAAGCTTTACTTTTAAAAATCTCCTTTTACTTCTTGACGCAGCTTTATAGACTGCATTAAAGAAAAGGAGGATTTATTCAAAATTCATAATTCATAAATTAACTGTGAAAATCAGATGCAAACAAAATGAGTTATTCAAATAGGATCCACGCACAGTCGTTATAAACAGTGTGGCATTACTAACAATTCGCCTGCATTGATAGAGGCATAATTATCTTATCGTTTTGACTGATAGTAGACTGCATAAATTTAAAATTGCAGTTTCCAACAGTTATGAAAAATGCATAAGTTAAATTATGTTCATTTCATGACAATAGACTCAATAATGGGCTGGTTTTCGGGGGAAACAGAGCCGTTTCCGTCATCAACACTTACTTTTTCACATATTGCATCCACAACATCCATTCCCTCGGTCACATGACCGAAAGCGGCGTATGCGCCGTCCAGAAAACTGCTGTCCTTGTGTACAATAAAGAACTGGGAGCTTGCACTGTCAGGATCTGCGGCACGAGCCATGGAAATAGTGCCACGGGCGTGCTTTATGGGATTGTCAATGCCGTTTTGAGAAAATTCGCCCTTAATCGTAGTGTCGGAACCGCCCGTTCCGTTACCCAGAGGATCACCGCCCTGAATCATAAAGCCGCTTATTATTCTGTGGAATGTTAACCCGTTATAGAACCCGTCATTGACTAAATTTACAAAGTTTTCTACAGTTTCGGGAGCAGCACTTCTGTCAAGCTGAACCTCGATTGTGCCGAAATCCTTTACGGTGATTACTGCGATTTCAGGCTCACCATTTGTCTGGTCAGCGGGTGTTTCAGCGCCGTTGGAATTGTCGGCAGGCTTGCTGCCGCAGCCTGCCACAACCAGAAGCAGGCAAAAGACACTGATGATGCAAATAAACTTTTTCAAATTTTTATCCTCCGATTTTAAAATAATCTTAAAACGGCTATAAGTGTAGCGCTTTTGAAACAAACAGTCAATTAACATCCTGTGAATATTATAAAAGGCATGGATTATTGTGAAATCCGTGCCTTTATTTTATTCAGAAAGCAAATCCTGATAATCCTCCGTTAGACTCAAATGAGCCCTTATTGCGCCTTCGGCGGCAATAGGGTCTCGATTGATAAGCGCATTTAAAATCATAATATGGCCTGCCTTAGTCAAATGGTTTTCATTTTTATCCAGTGTGGCCTGCAATACTTTTTTTCTGTAAATATCCATTAGGTATACAAGGGTGTTATACAGATATTTTATCAAGGTGTTTTTGCACAGAGACACAATGGCAAAATGAAATTCTCTGTCATGCTGATCAAGATAGTCAAGAGAAAAATTGTCATAATCATAATCTACCAATTCTTTAAGCTCATTCAGCCGTTCATCTGAAGCATATTTTATCGCCTCCCGGCAGGCCTCAGCCTCCAAAATTATACGCAGCTGGAGGATGTTTGCCAAAGTTCCGTCGTTTAGGGCAAAAAGAGCACATACAGCACGATCTACTGAATTTTCAAGTGACCTTGCAATATAATTCCCGCTGCCTTGTATGGAGCTTATTATTCCCATGGTTTCAAGAGCCTTTATTGCTTCACGGACGGAAGAACGACTTACATTAAGGCTTTCTGCCATGCTTCTTTCTGTAGGAAGCTTATCTCCTTTTCGCAGTTTTCCACTGATAATTGCATTTTCAACATAATCTAAAACAGTTTCGCTTGCAGCATTTGAACCAAGTTCTGACAATTTATTCACAAAAAAACGCTCCTTTTTTGTATATAGTGCATAAAATAACTGAATTTTTTTTATTAAGACTTGCGTCTTTAAATTTTAAAAAGGTGATGATATAATAAAGCACAAATTGGTAAGACCAATATGAGATTATTATATTTGCTTGGTATGAAAAAAGCAAATTATTTTTTTATTTTAAAAATTGGACTGACCAATATACGGAATACTACATAGAAAGGGGTTATAAGCAAAACTTTTTCAGAGAGGAAAAGTAAACGGGTCTACAGAAATTAAATCGTTTTAAAGGAGAGCGTTATGAAAAACGTAAAAAGATTTTTACTATTATTTGCCCTCGGTATTGCATACGGCTTTATGTACGTTATGCCTTACATGAAATCCAGTTTTTATGATCAGATGATTGCGGCAATGGGATGTACCAACGCTCAGTTGGGCTCTCTTATGACCTACTACACTATTGCCTGCACTCTTTCCTATCTGCCCGGCGGTTGGATAGGAGACAGATTTAACCCCAAGCCTGTGCTGCTTATCTCCATTTTCGGACAGGCAGCCCTCAGCTTTATATTCATGTTTACATATAAGAGCTACACCATGGCAGTCATCATCTGGCTTCTTATGGGGCTTACGGGAGGTTTTGCATTCTGGCCCGCAATTATGAAGGGCATCCGCATGACAGGCTCGGATGAAGAGCAGGGAAGAATATACGGACTGTTTGAAGCTCTGAACGGTTTTGCATCTTTGCTTCTGAGTTTCATAATGATAGGGATTATGGCTCTTGTTTCCGGTTCGGATCTGGTTACCGGCTTTAGAAACGCTCTGCTTTGCTGCGGCGGTCTGTCTCTTTTGTCAGGCATCTTGCTTGCCGTTCTTATGCCTAAGGATGCGGCATTCGGCGCATCTGAGGAGCAGAAGGTTGAAAAGCAGAGTTTCTCATTCAAGGATTATTTTTCGGCATTCAAAATTCCGGGTGTTTGGATTATGTCAATTCTGGTGTGGTGCTATGTGACTGTGTCCGCAGTTGCAAGCTACCTGACCCCATACAGCACAAGCGTTCTGGGAATGTCAGCTGCTCTTGCCGCCGGAATAGGAACCATACGCACTTACGGCTGCCGTCTGGTTGGCGGACCCTTGGGCGGCTACCTTGCAGACAAAGCTTTTAAGTCGGTGGCGAAGGAACAGATATTGGGCCAGCTTGCCTGTGTTGTTACTCTCGGACTGTTTCTGATCCTTCCCGGCGGAGTAAACGGCGGACTGCTTGCAGTGCTGCTGCTTCTGGTCGGCGTTGCAATGTTTATGTGCAAGGGAACTTATTTCTCAATTCAGGCAGAAATGGGCATACCCACGAAAATCTCCGCTACCGCAGTCGCTATAGCAACGTTTATAGGCTATCTGCCTGATATGTTTGTACATACAATGTTCGGTAACTGGATAGACAAATTCGGAAACGCCGGTTACACCCGAATTATAGGATACGGAGTAGGAACAGCGGTACTCGGAACAGTAATAGCAATTTTTGCCTTGCGTCAGTCAAAAAAGACGGCCGCAAGAGCCGGAGCTTCTTTGGAAGCTTAAATATATAAAAGAGGTGCAGAGAGTGAAAAAAGTCAAAACTGAAATCAGCCGATGCAAGGGCTGTGGTTACTGCGTTGATGAATGTCCAAGAAAGGCAATTTCGTTTACCGGTATAATTGGCGAAAAGGGTTATGACACTATACAGATTGATGATGAGCTGTGCATTGCCTGCGGTTCATGCTACAGAGTGTGCCCTGACAGAGTATTTGAAATTTTAGTTTGAGGAGGAGAGCGATTATGGCAAAAGAACTTATGAAAGGCAACGAAGCTCTTGCGGAAGCAGCAGTAAGAGCAGGCTGCCGATTTTACAGCGGTTACCCTATAACTCCCCAGACGGAAATATTGGAGTATCTATCATGGCGAATGGATGAAGTGGGCGGGACATTTGTTCAGACCGAATCTGAGCTTGCGGGAATCAATATGCTGCTTGGCGCAGCCGCAGCAGGGGCAAGAGCCTTGACCAGCTCCGCAGGCCCCGGATTTTCCCTTAATCAGGAGGGAATATCCTACCTTGTTGCAGCAGATCTGCCGGCAGTAATTATAAACGTTATGCGTATAGGCACAGGCCTTGGAGATATTGCTCAGGGGCAGGGAGATTACTGGCAGATGACAAGAGGCGGCGGACATGGCGACTACCGCACAATAGTTCTGGCTCCTGCCAGTGTACAGGAAAACTGTGACATGATGAGCACCGCCTTTGATCTGGCAGAAAAATACCGTCACCCCGTTCTGGTTGCGTCTGATGCTGCTATAGGTCAGATGGTAGAGGGCGTAGAACTGCCGGAAATGAAAGAACATGATGTAGATAAATTTGACTGGACAGTGAGAGGCTGTGCGAAAGGTGCCCAGCCACGCAAAATTCAGAATACATACTACACAGATCCAAACTATGTTGAACATCTCAGAGCAAAGTATAACACTATTGAGGAAAATGAACAACGCTGGGAATCTGTTATGACAGAGGATGCGGATATAGTTCTTGTCGCCTATGGCATAAGCTCACGAGTCTCCAGAGAGGCTGTTGAGCTTGCCCGCAAGCAGGGCATAAAGCTGGGGCTTATCCGTCCCATAACTTTGTGGCCCTTCCCCGAAAAAGCCTTTGAAGAATGTAAAAATGCGAAAGGCTTCCTGACGGTTGAAATCAACATTCTGGGTCAGATGGTAGACGATGTTAAACTGGCAGTTAAAAATGCCTATCCTGTAGAATACTACGGAACCTTCTTCGGTCTGCCGGAAACAGACGAAATCATAGCAAAAGCAAAAGAAATGTTGGAAAAGGAGGCAAAATAAATGATTCTTAAAGCACCTGAATCAATAATGTCCTCTGCGGGATTTTGCCCCGGATGCGGCCATGGCCTTGCCAGCCGCCTTGTGGGAGAGGTTGCAGAGGAACTGGGAGTACAGCATAAGCTTGTGACGGTGGTAGATGTTGCCTGCTGCTCATTTAATATAGATTATTGGAAATTTGACACCATTATGGCAGCCCACGGACGAGACATTCCCACAGCGGTGGGAGTAAAGCACGTTCGTCCGGATTCCGTCGTTCTGGCATACATGGGAGACGGTGCAGCCTATTCCATAGGAATGGCGGAAACTATCCATGCCGCACTGAGAAACGACAACATCTGCGTTATAGTTATTAACAACAGCGTTTTCGGCATGACGGGAGGGCAGATGGCGCCCACAACTCTGCCAGGAGAAAAAACAGCCACATCCCCTTACGGCAAAGATTCTCAGCGCTACGGTACTTTAAGCGGTGTCGAACTGCTGAAAAATATGGACATAGCCTATCTTGCAAGGGGCGAGATGGTGGGTGCCGCAGGCATGAATAAGTGCAAAAAGTACATAAAAAACGCATTTGAGCACCAACTCAACGGTGACGGTTTTTCATTTGTAGAGCTGTTAAGCCCATGCCCAACCAACCTTAATATGCCTCCGGTTAAGGCAAAAAAATTCGTGCATGAGGAAATGACAAAGTATTTCCCCACAGGTGAGTTTATTAACAAAGGAGGCAATATCTGATGGTTGAAATGATATGCGCCGGCTTCGGCGGTCAGGGCGTTCTGACAACAGGCCTCATTATTGCCCATTCGGCAATGATGCTTGGAAAAGAAATCACATGGTATCCCTCTTACGGCTCCGAAATGAGAGGCGGTACGGCAAACTGCACCATAAAAATCAATGACGGACCCATAGCAAGCCCGTACAGCAAATATCCGGATATCGTATGCGCTCTCAATGCACCTGCCATAGATAAGTTTGAGGCAAGCATTAAGCCGGGAGGCTATCTCTTCGTTAATGCTTCTCTCGTTGACAATGACAGAAAGTACAGAGACGACATTAAGGTCGTAAAGGTGCCTATGTCCGAGGTAGCAATAGAACATGAAAATCCCAAAGGAGCAAACCTTGTGCTTCTGGGGGCTGTTGCGGCTCATACAGGCCTGTTTACTATTGAAGAGCTGGATGAGCAGGTGACTGAATACTTCGCCAAGAAAGGGAAAATCAATCCTAAAAACTCGGATTGCCTGCACGCAGGAGCAAAGCTTTAAGAGAGTCTGCCGTCAGGAAAGGAAAATCCGTTCCTGACGGCCTGAAATATGGAGATCCACATTTGCGGTATGGAGTTGATAGTCTGAATTATTTAGATATTATAATTATTATTCTGTATTTTGCAGGAATGATATTTCTGGGCTTTTTCGCCCAGAGAAAGCAGAAAAATGCAGATGATTATTATGTAGGCGGCAGATCCATGGGCAGCGTTAAGCTGGCCGCCCTCTGGATGGCAGGATGGATAGGCGGATCTTCTGTTATAGGTACTTCCTCAAATGCGTATGACATGGGTATAAGCGCCGTGTGGTATGTGTTTACCATTGCGGTGGGGTGCGTTGTCTTTGCTTTTGTGATGGCAGGTCCTATCAAGAATGTCAGCGAAAAAATTCATAATATAACTCTGCCTGAACTGATTGCTGCCAGATATGACAATAAATGCGGCACAATGTGTTCCGTAACGACAATACTGGCAATGATAGGCTACACTGCTGCCCAATTTGTGGCTGGAGCTGCGATCCTTAATGTTCTCACCGGGTGGAATCTTGGTATGTGCTACATTATTGCGGTAATCGTTATTGTGCTGTATGTGTCTACCGGCGGTCTGCTGGCAGTAACATATACGGATATGGCGCAGATGATACTGCTTCTTGTGGGAGTTGTGGTCGTTGCGGTGCCGCTGACAGGCGTCAAGCTTGCCGAAGCAGGGATGAGCATTACAAGAGATCTTCCATCCCGCTATTTCGATTTAGGCGGATGGGGCTGGAGCACTATAATTGCCCTTGCCATATCCACCATTCTGTCCTTCTTCACAAGTATGGACAGCTTTACACGCTGCATTGCAGCAAAAGACGAAAAAAGCGCCAAACGGGGAACTATCTATGCAGCGGCGGCGGTTTTCGTGATTGCAAGTGCATCAACATATCTGGGCATGGGAGGAAAACTGCTTCTTCCGAACCTCACTTCTTCCAACAATGTAATAGCAGAGCTTGTGCTGAAGCTTTTACCACATGGTATCAAAGGACTTATACTTGTCGGTGTTTTAAGCGCAATCATGTCAACGGCGGATATTTCTATCCTGACTGCTTCTGCCAGCCTGACCAGAGATATTTATCAGAAATATGTGAATCCTCAGGTCAACGAAAAAAAGCTTCTGAAAATGGGCTTTGGCTGCTCTCTGCTGATCGGAGTTCTGGGGGCAGTTTTCGGCTGGTACAATCAGGATATTATGAATATTCTGCTCATTACGTTTACCATTAACTCTGCCGGGCTGTTTTTACCTACGGTCTGCGGATTCTTCTGGAAAAAATCCTGCTCTTCGGCATCGCTGGTATCGATGATTTCAGCGACTATTATAGCAGTTGTGTGGTATGTGGGCAAGGCTGTGTCCGAGCTTGCAATATTCCGCATAGATGCCTTGTGGCCGGCTTTCGGAGTTTCGGCACTGCTGTATTTGATTATTTGCCTGACCCATAAACAGACAGGAGAAGAGACGGAAAGAGCGGAAAGATTCTTTGCTGAGAGAAAAAGTCAGGCTTCAAGCGTTTAACGGTATAAAACAGACATTTCGGAAAGCTACAGCAGATTAAATTGCTTTTAAGGCGCCGGAAAACCTGAAGCTCAGAAAGGAAATACAATGGAAAATATGAAAATGATGCCCCTTGAAGGGATTAAAGTGATAGAACTTGCCACTGTTGTGGCAGCACCTACTGCCGGGCGGATGCTGTGTGCGTTCGGCGCCGAGGTAATAAAAGTGGAAACTGCCATAGGCGATGAAATGAGAAGAGCAGGAGAGTTTGAGCAGGTTGTATGCGAAGATGACAAAAATCCTCTTTTCACAATTCAGAACAGCGGAAAAACCCTTACCTCAATAAACCTGAAAGCACCTGAGGGAAAAGAGGCGATGATGAAGCTGCTTGCGGATGCGGATGTGTTCCTGAGCAATGTCCGTATGCCTTCACTTAAAAGACTGGGGCTTGACTACGAGACCTTGAAGGAGAAATTCCCCGGACTGATATATGCCCACTTTTCAGGCTTCGGACCCGAGGGACCCGACGCTTCAAAGCCCGGCTTTGACAGCACGGCTTTCTGGCTTAGAAACGGACCTCTTGCAGATTGGCAGGCTCCTGAAAGCTTTCCTTTTACGCCTACCTATGCCTTTGGGGATATGGCCACCAGTTCTGCGTTCCTGTCAGGCATACTTATGGCTGTTATCGGGAGGGAAAAAAGCGGCCACGGAACATTTGTAAGCACATCCCTTATGGCCAGCGGAATTTGGTGCAATGCAATCGGAGTTGTATCTCACCAGAAGCAGTTTGCCGGAGACAGAGTAAATGATCCTCTTCGCCCTGCCGATCCGTTCTGCCACTTCTATAAGTGCGCCGACGGGAAGTACATAGGTGTCTTTGACAACGAATATAGAAGAGAGTTACCGAAGTTTGCGGAGCTTTTTGGCCTGTCTTACATTTTGGAAGATGAGCGGTTCGCCTCTCTTCCGGCGTTGCAGGAGAGCGATGCAGTTAAGGAATTGACCGAAAAGCTGAATCAGGTTTTTCTTACCAAGACTTCAGACCAGTGGATTGCCTATCTGGAGCTGAATAATGTTTCATGCGAACGAATGAAGAGACTGAGCGATGTGTCTATGGACGAGCAGGCCATAGCTAACGGCTATGTGCAGGAGGTTACATTTAATGATGAACTAAAAGTCATGATGCCATGCCCGCCGGTAAAATTCTCTGAGTATGATATGAGACCGTATACCTCGGCAGGAGCACTGGGCAAGGATACGGACAGAGTATTCAGAGGCCTTGGTTATACTGATGCCGAAATAGAAGAACTCAAAAACAAAAATGTTATAAAATAAAAATTACAGGAGGAAAAGCATGAAAATCGTTCTGGCTGAAGTGCCGTACACAAAAGACAGATATATTGGTGTCGAGCAGGAGTGCCTGCCTGAAGGCGCTGAACTGAAAATTGCGGTTTATGATGAACACAGCGACGACAACAGCGAATTTTATAAAGAAATTGAAGATGCAGATATTATAATCAACGGCTATGTTTATTTCGGAAAAAAAGAAATCGACGCATTGAAAAAATGCAGGGTTATCTCTTTTCAGTCAACGGGATACAATGAAGTTGACTTAAAATATGCAGAGGAAAAGGGAATTGCGGTCTGCTCCATACTGGATTACTGCACTCAGGAAACTGCCGAAAACACAATGGCAATGATGCTGACTCTTCTCCGTGGCATCAGACGCTATGACAGAAGCGTTCAGGTAGACCACACATGGGATTATCTGGTAGCAAAAGATATGCACCTGAAACGCATAGCCGGACAGACTATAGGCATTGCAGGTTTTGGCCGTATAGGACAGTCAGTTGCAAGAAAAGCTCAGGGCTTTGACATGGAGGTTATTGCATATGATCCCTTCCTGCCTCCTGAAATTGCCGAAAAGCTGGGAGTAAAGCTGGTAGATTTTGACACTCTGCTTGCCGAGTCCGATGTCATTTCCATCCACATGAACCTTACTGACGACAACTACCATATGTTCAATAAGGAAGCCTTTAAGAAAATGAAAAAGCACCCTATTATCGTAAATGAAGGCAGGGGCGCTCTTATCTGCGATGATGATATAGTATGGGCGTTGGATGAGGGACTTATAAAGGGTGCGGCTCTTGATATGCTGGAGAGCGAAAATCCCGACCTTACCGACTGCAAGCTGCTTGGCAGAGAAAACGTGCTTCTCACGCCACACTGCGGATATTATTCCGAGACATCTGATTATCTTGTTGCAAAGTATTCCATGGATAATGCCATTAACTACTTTAACGGAGATTATGACAAGGTTAAAGTTCTGCGTAATAATGTACTCAAATAATTAGCTCTATATTCACTCCTTGAAAGCGGAGCGGGATAAGATAACAGCTTGTTCCGTTTCGCTTTTGATTTTTTCCTAATAAAGTAAAAGAAAAAACTGCTCTTTTAAAGAGCAGTTTTTATAATATAAAGAAATTTAATCAGCGCTTGTTCTTCATGGAAACCATGTCACCGTAGACAGGAGTTGCTACGCCAAAGCCGCCGCTGACAGCGATGACCTGACCGGTAGTATATGGAGCCTCGGCAAAATAAACCACGGCATCGGCAATCTCCTCGGGGGTTGCCATGCGGCGGACAGGGGTGTGCTTGAGGAAAAACTCCTGAAACTCGGGAGTGAGGTTGTTTTTAACGGCTTCGGTGGCGGTCATGCCTGGGCATACAACATTGCAGGTTATGTTGTACTTTGCAGCGTGAATTGCAATCATCTTGCTCATGTGGATAATGGCAGCCTTGGATGTGCCATAGGCAATCTGGCTTGTGTCAGTTACTATACCGGCAACAGAACCGATGTTGATTATAATACCGGATTTCTGCTTTGCCATCGCCTTCTTGATTGCACGCTGGCTTGCAATGAACACGCTGCCCAGATGCACATCAACATACTTTGCGAAGTCCTCATACTTGGTGCTCATTATATCCATGTCATTGACGGGGCTGGTGCCGCCGAAGTTGTTTACAAGAACATCGATGCGGCCTTCGTTTTCAACGACAGTGTCTATCATTTTAACAATGCTGCTCTGATCGTAGGCTTCGAAATAAACGGTTTTTACGTTGTAACCCTGCTGATTGAAAGCAGCTGCTTTCTCATTGGCCGCTTCCATGTTACGGCAGGCCATATAAACCAGAGCGCCTTTTTTCGCCAGAGCCTCTACGCATGAATAACCTATTCCTCTTGTAGAAGCAGTCACGATTACGACTTTACCATTAAGACTTTCCATTTTTCGTTCTCCAATCATATTTGTAATAATATAAATTGCGCCCGAACTTACGGTGAAAATTTAAACGGACGCAAAAATTCAGATATTCAGCCTTTTTTACCTGCCGTGGAAAATGCGGCTTAACAGTCTAAATGATTAAATCCCGTTACAAGTAAAGACAAAGGCATGGTTTTGTATATTTGTAATTTTAGCATTAAGCATGAGCTTTTTCAAATGCTAAATGACATAAGACCCGTGATTCTACAAAATAACCTAAAAGCAGAAAGCAAATTTAGACTTATTTACTATACATTCAACTGCTATATACAGAATAACTTCCTGAAATATATGGTTAAATATCAAAAATTCAGCTTTCCGTATCCTTTTTTCGGGAGAGTAACTTCAAAAAAACTGCCGCAGAATATATAACTCTGCGGCAGCTTTAATTGATCTTACTATATGATGTTGATTATTTAATATTTGCTTTGGTTCCGGCTTCCGTATCTGTAGTGCTTTCGCTGTCTCCGTCTGTAACAGCCTCAGTTCCGGAATCGGTTTCAGCTTCTGCACCGGTGTCTATTCCGGCGTCTCTGAGGATAACGGCAGCTTCCTGAGCTATCCATTCTGCCCAGTCGCTGTAAAGCTTTGCGTAGAGATGGGCTCCGTCACCGGTATTGTCATAGGCAAGAGTACCGTTGTCATCATCAAACAGGGGGTTTACATCCATGTAGAAAATGGTTTTGCCGTCGGCAAATTTCGACATACCCTCATTGAGCTTGTTCAAGGTGGCATTTTTAATATAGGGATGGGTGTCATTTTTTATTTGAGATACATGGAGGTTTGCCTGAATGAAGATGATTGCATCGGGCTGAGCCTCTCGTATTTTGTCAATGAGCTTTCCGTAGCGTTCGATGGTCTGGTCTACTTCGTAGCCTACTTCGTTTATACCGAGCATGACAAATATATAGTCATACTGATTTTTAACAAGCAGATCCTTAAACCATACTGAGCCAACACTTCTGACAACCATAGGCTTCTGGTTTATATTATAAACACTCATACCTACATCACAGAAAAAGTCAGCCTTAATGCCGCCGTATTCGTGAAGGCCAACGGTTCGTGAGTCACCGATAAACAGGGCATTGTCAAAGCTCAGGGGAGTGGGGAGGGGCAGGTCAGACTGAGGCTTTTTATCCTGCTCGGATCCTTTTTCGTCTGAAGAAGTCTTGTCTGAATTTTTGTCGTCATTTGAAGCTTCACTGTCTTCCGGCTTGATTTCACCCTTGCTGTCAGCATTTTCATCAACAGAGGGGCTTGCGTGCACTTCCTGAATATCCTCGTTGTTTTTATCCACTGTATCATCAGGTGCCGCAGATTTTGCGGAAAAGCAGGTGGACAAAATTAAAGCGGAAGCAAGTGCTAAAAGGATAACAAGTATTTTTGTAAATTTAGTATTCATTCATATCTCTTTTCTAAAATCTAAAATATAAGAACGGATCGTCATAGCCACGATACATACAATACAAACCGCCGAAGAAAATAGCGGATAGGATTACCAAAATAATGACTTTGCATACAGGTTTGATGTTTTCTTCACCGGGCACAACAGCCAGATGCCTGCCTCTCGGGGCGCTTTCCGTGGATGCTTTAAGCCTCTCCAGAAGATCGAAGGGAAGATGGGTTGAAAGCAGGATCGCTGCAACGAAGAAGGGCCAGTACATTTTCAGATATTTAATGTAGTCATACCTGAACTCGGACCAGAAGCCCTGCCCGAAGAACGGGAACAGTCTTTTGAACAGCATACCCAGCTGATGAGTGTTTCCGACCTCGAAAACTGCCCACGAAAGGGGAATCAGGAACACCATGTAGAGATGCCCCACAACAGGGTGCCTTTCGAGAAAATCTCCTATGAAATATTTCTCTATTGCGATTATGGCAAACAGCATCATGCCCCAAATCATAAAGTTGTAGCCTGCACCGTGCCAGATGCCGGTGAGAAGCCAGACAATAAAAAGGTTCCTTATGGTTTTGGCAGTTCCTCTGCGGCTGCCGCCTAAGGGAATGTACACATATTCTCTGAACCATGAACCTAAGGTGATGTGCCAGCGTCTCCAGAACTCTGTCATGGATGTGGAGAGATAGGGGAAATCAAAGTTTTTAGGCAGATTAAAGCCCATCATTTTGCCAAGACCTATGGCCATAAGAGAATAACCGAAGAAGTCAAAGTAAATCTGGAAGGAATAGGCAAATATACTCATCCATGCAAGGGGGGTGGAAAGGCTTTCAAAGCCTATGTTGGTTGAGTTGGTCCAGAGCTTACCCAAGGGATTGGCAAGAAGCACTTTCAGACCCATTCCGAAAATAAAGGTTCCGAAACCGTCCAATACATTGGATCTTCTGATCTCTCTGTGGTGCAGCTCATTAGCTACATCGCTGTAGTTAACAATGGGACCGGCTATAAGCTGGGCGAACATGGAGATGTAAACACAAAAGTCCAGAGGACTCCGCTCCGCCGCCACAGTGCCTCTGTACACATCTATGAGATAGGACAGACCCTGGAAGGTGTAAAACGAGATGCCTATGGGAAGTATGATGGTAAAGGGAAGGCCTATGTCCGCATTGGGGAAAGCGCCTGCCAGTTCATTTATAATGAAGTTAAAGTACTTATAGAAGCCAAGGGCCAGAATGTGGAAAACAATGCCCGCAATCAAAAACGGTTTTTTGCCTGACGGACGTTTTGTCATAAGCATGGCCAGACCGTAGTCCACCAGCATGCTTACAATAAATATAACGAAGTGACCCGGCGTTATATAAGTGCCGACAGCGTAAAAACTCAGGCTTCCCAACAGCAAAACAACGTTTCTGTATCGGTTCGGGACAAGATAGTAAATTGTAAAGAATACCGGCATGAATATCAGAATAAATTGCAGACTGCTAAATACCATGCAGTGAATACCTCCTTTGCACCTTTAAACGGATATGGCTGATTTCTGTCAGCGGTAGATATATCTGCTGTAATCTTTGCTCCGTGCAGAGAGAGTGAAATGTTGCATGCTTCAAACGGGCAAACACCTTGCCGCACATTTTCCATTACACCTTATTATAACCTACAAGTACCACATTCTACATTTATTTGACATTGCTGTCAACAAGTTGTAAGAAGAATTAAGAATTGTTTAGAATTTATTTTCCGTGTAGATTGTCCGAGGCTGTAAAGCATAATTCAAAGAGGCAGAAAAACGGCCGCAAGGGCTGAAATACGGGCTTATTTCGGCTGAAAAAAAGTCGGTATCCATAAACTGCCGTATTGCTGTTTGATTGATAAAAATTGACAAATAAAGTAAAAACTCTTGCAATGACCTGTTGAATAGTTTAAAATGGTGCCAAGTGTGGGATATACCCCTGTTTGGGGGCCGTCACCGTAAACACTGATATGGGAATATTCCTGCAAAAATCTTGGCGGCAGTGCCGCCGCACATCGACCCGAAGAGCGGGCGGTGATGAAAGGAAGTAAAAATGAAAAAAAGAATTACAGTAGCGGTTTTAACAGTGGCTATGCTTATGGGCGTTCTCACAGGCTGCGGAAGCAAGGCTGAAGCACCTGATAGTTCAGCGCCCGAAGCAGAAAGAGCGAACGAAATTACCGTTGGCATTGCAAACGACCTTGCAGAGAGCCTCAATCCTCTGAAATCCGGTTATACTGCCGGCACCAGAGAAGTGATGTTCAATGTATTTGAGGGACTTATGAAGCTCAAACCGGACGGAAATCTTTTCCCCGCCGTTGCGGAGGATTATACGGTTTCCGATGACGGGCTGACCTACACCTTCACCGTGCGTGAAGGCATAAAGTTCCACAACGGTCAGCAGGTGACTGCCTCCGATGTTGTCTACTCGGTGGAGCAGTGCAAAACTCCCGATGAGAGCGGAGCCATGGTGGAACCTGCATTGCAGATTATAGAGAAAATAGAGACTCCCGACGACAGAACTGTTGTATTTACCATTTCTCACCCCGATGAGGAGTTTTTAAACTACCTGACGGTTGCGGTTGTTCCCGCCGATTACACCGAGCAGGACACAAAGCCTGTTGGCACAGGCCCCTTTAAATTTGTCAGCCGTGCTGCTCAGGATTCAGTTGTGCTTGAAAAATTTGACGAATACTGGGGCAACAAAGCAAAGCTGGATAAAGTTATATTCAAGATAATTGAAAATGCGGACAGTATGGTTCTGTCCCTCCAGTCAGGAGCCATAGACCTGTGCAACCACCTTCCCACCGTTCAGGTTTCTCAGCTCAGCGATGATTTTAACATTGTGGAAGGCAGTATGGCTCTGGTTCAGGCTCTGTACCTGAATAACAGCGCAGCACCTTTTGATAACGAGCTTGTTCGTCAGGCGCTCTCCTATGCAACTGACCGCAGGCAGATTATAGATATAGCTTTTGACGGCTATGGTGCCGTGGTAGGCTCAAGTGTCTATCCCACTCTCGCAAAATGGTATGACGAGAGTCTCAGCGAGCTCTATCCCTACGATGTGGAAAAAGCAAAAGAGCTTCTGGCTCAGGCAGGTTATGAAAACGGCTTTGACATGACAATTACTGTGCCTTCCAACTATCCCCAGCATGTGGATACCGCTCAGGTGCTTGCAAACCAGTACAAGGCTATTGGCGTGAATGTGGAAATTCAGCCTGTAGAATGGGCCACATGGGTAAGCGAGGTTTATAACGGAAGAAACTTCCAGGCAACTATTACCGGAGTGGATGCCCATTATCCTACTGCAAGGGCAATGATGGAGCGCTTCATGTCACAGCACAGCAAGAACTTTATAAACTACAATAATGAAGATTTTGACGGTCTTATGAACAAGGCTGCGGGAACCGGTAATGATGCCGAACGCACCGAGTTTTATATCGAAGCACAGCGTAATCTGGCTCAGCACGCTGCAAACGTGTATATTCAGGCTCCTGCCGATCTTGTAGCCATTCGCAAGGGACTGGAATTAGGAGGATTTCATTTCTATCCCATATATGCCCTTGACTTGGCAGAACTTTACTGGGCGGAGTAATAACAAATGAGTAGTGGCATAGATAATATGCCGCTGCACCGGAAAGGAGGCGTCAGCCATGAAATATGCGGCTAAAAAGCTTTTGATGCTGCTTATTACAATGGTAATCGTCTCTTTTCTGGCGTTTGCGGCTTTTGAACTTATTTCAGGAAGTGCAGCAGACACCATGCTTGGTACTGAGGGCACACCTGAGCAGATAGCGGCACTTGAGGAGAAGCTGGGGCTTAACAGACCCTTTCTTGTCAGATACTTTGAGTGGCTGGGCGGCTTTTTTACCGGAAATCTGGGAAACTCTTTTAGATACAGACAGCCTGTGGCCCAACTGCTTGCCCCCAAAATAGGGGTTACACTTTGTCTCAGCCTTATGAGTTTTCTGCTTATTCTGGTGGTTTCCATACCTCTTGGCCTTTTTTCAGCCAGATACAACAGGGGCATCAAGGACGGAATATGGAGCGGGCTTATCCAGTTCATGATGGCTATACCGCCGTTTTTTACCGGCGTTATGCTTACATGGGTGTTCAGCATAATTCTCCGTTTTTATAACCACGGTCAGTTCCCCGGCCTTGGGAATGACTTCTGGGGGTCCGTTGCCTATCTTGTCTATCCTGCGGTAGCAATATCCATACCCAGAATAGCAATGACCATGCGGATGTTAAGAAGCAGGATTCAGAACGAAATGACCAGCGGTTATGTGCGTACCGCAATTTCAAGGGGAAACGACAGAAAGCAGGTTCTCAGGGGCCATGTGCTGAAAAACTCTCTTGTGCCGGTTGTCACTTTTCTTGCTCAGACAATGGCGGAGATAGTGGCGGCCAGCGTAGTTGTGGAACAGGTATTTGCAATTCCGGGTCTGGGGCGCCTGCTGGTTTCAAGCATAGGTGACAGGGATTTTCCCGTGGTTCAGGCGCTGGTGGTAATACTCGCCTTCTGGGTGGTACTGGCCGGTACGCTGGCGGACATTATAAATCAGCGTATTGACCCGAGACTTCGTCTTGGAGGTGGGGCAAAATGAAAAAAAGGAACTGGTATCTTATTTTCGGCAGTGTCCTTGCGGGAATTGTGGCAGCCTTTATTGTTATGGGATTCATATGGACCCCGTACGACCCCACAGAAATGATGACAGGACCGAAATTTGATGCACCCAGTCTTGAGCACATAATGGGTACGGATAATTTCGGAAGAGATATATTCAGCAGAATTTTGCAGGGGGCAGGCTCAACTGCACTCATAGCCCTGAGTACCGTACTTATAGGTGCCGCTGCGGGTATTTTCGTCGGTGCCGTAACGGGCTATTTCGGCGGAATTGTAGACGAGGCTCTCATGCGCTTTAACGATGCTTTGACAGCTTTTCCCAGTGTCCTTGTGGCTCTGGTTGTGGTGGGCGTTTTAGGCGGAGGTAAGTATAATGTTATACTTGCCCTTGGAATTGTTTTTATTCCAAGCTTCGCAAGAGTGTCAAGAACGGCCTTTGCGGCTTTGCGAAACGTAAACTATGTTAAAAGTGTACGGCTTATGGGCGCAAATCCGGCAAGAATCATATGTATGCATATCCTGCCAAACACTATGTCGGTGCTGCTGCCGGCAATAACCATAGGATTTAATAACGCCGTTCTGGCAGAGGCTTCCATGAGCTATCTGGGAATAGGAGTTAAACCTCCGGATGCGTCTTTGGGCTATATGCTTTCCGAGGCTCAGGGAATGCTGAGTCTTGCTCCGTGGTATGCCCTTTGGACGGGCGGTGTCATTGTTGTGATGATCTTTGCTGTTGGCCTTATAGGTGAGGGGCTTCAGCGCAGAGGAAAGGAGGGCTTGTGATGCTGGAAATTCAGGATCTGCACGTCCGCTTTCATAACAGGCAGCGTGAGGCTGTGGCAGGAGTAAGCTTTAAAATCGAGGACGGGGAGATAATGGGTCTGGTGGGTGAATCAGGCTCGGGAAAAAGCGTAACGGCTATGTCGGTTGCAGGGCTGCTGCCAAGAAAGCAATGCGATTATTCCGGTCGGATAATGCTGGACAACTGTGAGCTTCTCCATGCCGACAGAAAAGTTTTAAGACAGGTTCAGGGAAAAGACATCGGAGTTGTGTTTCAGGAGCCTATGAACGCCATGGACCCTCTTATGAAGATAGGAAAACAGGTGGAAGAATGCCTGAAGGTTCACACGCAGATGAAAGCACCGGAGAGAAAGGCTCTGGCGCTGGATGCTCTGCGGGCTGTGGAGCTTAAAAATGTGGAGGAGGTTTACGAGAAATATCCCCACGAGCTTTCCGGCGGTATGTGCCAGAGAGCCATGATTGCGGCAGCCATAGTGTCTAAGCCCAAACTGCTGCTGCTGGACGAACCTACCACTGCGCTGGATATAACGATCCAGTCTCAGATTTTGAAGCTTTTAAAGGAACTTAACAGGAAATACGGTATTTCAATGCTTTTCATCAGCCATGACCTGAATGTGGTGCGTAAGCTGTGCCGCCGTGTGGTCGTTATGCAGAGAGGCCTTGTGGTCGAAAGCGGAGAAACTGACAGTATTTTTCACAATCCGCAGCATGAGTATACAAAGAAGCTTATCGCTGCAATTCCCACACGGGAGGGGAGGGGCAGTCTGTAATGGAAGAGGAGCTTGTGCTTGAGGTTCAAAATGTAAGCTGCGGTTATCGTGACGGAGGCGTTTTCTCCAGAGGAGAAGTGCAGGAGGTCCTGCACGATGTGAGCTTCAATGTGCGCCGTGGCGAAATAATGGGTCTGGTCGGTGAATCAGGTACGGGAAAATCAACTCTGGCAAAACTTATTCTGGGTATGGTAAAACCCACATCCGGAAAGGTTATAAACTACTCCAGGCGTCCCCAAATGATATTTCAGGATCCGTTCAGTTCCCTCAACCCTGCATTCACTGTAAAGAGAATTATGGAAGAGCCTCTGAAAATACAGGGCGTAAAAAACCGACAGGAGCGAGAGGACAGAGTTATGGAGATGCTGAGACTGGTGGAGCTGCCGGAGGAATGTCTCAGGGCAAAGCCGTATGAACTGTCCGGCGGGCAGAGACAGAGAGTGTCCATAGCCGTTGCGCTGATCCAGAAGCCGAAGTTTATCATAGCCGACGAACCGGTCAGCGCTCTTGATGTAACTATTCAGGCTCAGATTTTAAAACTGCTTAAAAAGCTGAGACGGGAGCTGGATCTGAGCTTCCTGTTTATAAGCCACGACCTGAATGTGGTGTACCAGCTTTGCGACAGAGTGATTGTTATGAAAGACGGTCAGATAGTTGAGCGTGGAGATGTTGAGCGGATTTATGACAACCCTCAGCATGAATACACAAAGCAACTGCTTGCTGCCGTTGAGTGAAAAAAGTGCCGAAAGGAAAAACTTTCGGCACTTTTTGCCGTTTTTTACAAATTGTGAATTAGCGGGTCTTTATCTTGACTAATGAAAATATATGAATATAATAATTAAAATGTCGTTTTTTAAGCTTCTAAACATAAACCTCAAAATATGCGGAACATTTTGCCCCTGAAAGTGGCGAAAAAAGCTAAAGTTGCGGAGATGGAATTGCGGAATGGCAAATTTAACAGCTTTTAAGTTGACCCTATAGATAGAAAATGTTATTATTACAATGTTTGGGATTGGAGGAATGCTATTTGAAACACAAGCTGTTTTTAAGACTGACAGTTGTTGTTCTGACAGTTATTATATCGGCAGTCCAACTATCTCCGAGTCCTAAGACAGACGGACCCGGCGAAAATAACAAAATTGAGCAATCTGTAAATCAGTTGCCGGATGAAGCGGCAGAACCTGCTGAAACCCAGGAACCGGAACCTGAAAATAATTCCCCTGTACCGCCTCTGCCGCCACCTGACGGCGAGCCTATAACGGGAGACAGGGAGCTTGACGAACTGGCTAAGGGAATTCTGGATCAGATCATAACTCAGGATATGAGCAAGTATCAGCAGGCTAAAGCCATTTACGATTATGTAGACGGCAGCATTAAATACTCTGCAAACCCTGATAAATCTAGCTGGGTAAACGGTGCCAAGGAAGGACTTGGTCTGCGTCAGGGCGACTGCTTTACTTATTACGCTTCTTCAAGAGCATTGCTTACATATATGGGAATCGACAACGAGATGGTCTGCCGTAAGGGCGGCAGAGGTCCCCACTGGTGGAATCTGGTAAACTGCGGTGAGGGCTGGTATCATTTTGACGCCACACCCAGATACGAAAAAATGCCAGATTTTGACTCGTTTATGTTTACCGACGAGCAGGCGGGAGACTATACATATAATGTGGCGTACTACCGTGGCTACCCTGCCTACTATACATTTGACGATGAGGGTCTGCCCGAGCGGGCAACCGAGTTTTCAGATGAACTGCTGGCGGTGAAAAATGCCGGTAATACAGAAGAACAGACAGATACCGAAGGGGCAGAGGGATAATATATGAGAAAAGTTTCTGCACACGTCTGCCTTCGACTCTGGTCATGGTCCCAGATCGAGGGGATGGTTCGAGCCCCACATCAGGCTCCCTGCTCAGCGGGGAGTCTGCTTCTCCCGCTCCCTCTGCCCCCCCCCTTGTGCACCCTCTCTCTCTCTTTTAAATAAATAAAAAAAAAATCTCAAAAAAAGAAAAGAAAAGAAAAAGATCATT
>JARHZW010000085.1 GCA_029264685.1 Candidatus Limivicinus sp. | reverse complement strand
GCAGAGACTCCCTACGATTACCTGAATAAACTGAATGATTTCCAAATGCTGAACGTTGCTGATAAAATTACTCAGGATGTACTGATTATGCACGGAAAGAAAGACCATTTCATTGACTGGCGAATGTACAAAGAGGAGCTTGACAGCCTGATTAATGCAAGGTCTGTAGCTTTAAGGCTGTTTACGGATAAAGAGTCTGCTTCAAATCACTGCCAGTGCGGAAATACAAAACTGGCACTGGATACCATAATAAACTGGCTGGAAACGGTGTGAAGCTTTTAAGGCGGAGTTTCTACTGTCTTTTGGTGTGCTTATAGTTTTAAAAGAAATTAAAAATTTAAAGGGGCGCTCCTCGTATTGAGTAAGCGTCCCTTTCTATTTTTCGACTTATTTCGTTGAGGCTTCTATTATCCCAGTGCTACGTCCAGAATCATCATAACAGTGAAGCCAAGAGCGAAAAACACGGTTCCCACATCGGAATGTTCCCCCTGACTCATTTCAGGGATCAGCTCCTCTACAACAACGTAAATCATTGCGCCCGCCGCAAAGCTGAGAAAATAGGGAAGTGCCGGTACAATAAGCCATGCGGCCCAAATTGTAAGCAGTGCGCCTACAGGCTCCACCACTCCCGATAAAACTCCGTACAGCAAAGCTTTTGACCTGCCCATTCCCTCGGAGCGCAGAGGCATTGAAATGATAAGACCTTCGGGGAAGTTCTGAATGGCAATTCCGATGGACAGGGCAAGAGCGGCGGCAAGAGAAATCTGCGGATTTCCGGCAGAAAAGGCAGCGTATACCACGCCCACGGCCATGCCCTCGGGGATGTTGTGAAGAGTGACTGCAAGAGTCAGCATGGTTGTTCTTCGCAGTTTGGTTTTAGGGCCTTCCGCCTGTCGGGCATTTCTGTGCAAATGGGGGATTATGTGGTCAAGAAGCAGAAGAAACAGAATTCCGAACCAGAACCCTGCCGCCGCCGGAACAAAGGACCACTTTCCCATAGCCGCAGATTGCTCAAGCGCAGGGATAAGCAGACTCCATATGGAAGCCGCCACCATTACACCGCCTGCAAATCCGCTGAGTGCCCGCTGTACGGTCAGACATATATTTCCTTTCATAAAAAGAACGCAGGCGGCACCCAGTGATGTCCCGAGAAACGGGATCAAAATACCTATCCATATATTTTTATCGAGCATAAGCCATCCTTTCTATTTAAGCCGTGAAAAGCGGAAATCGCATTTATCTCCGCCCTCGGCCAGTGTGGTGCTGCGGTCAAGATGAAGCCCCATAATTTCGGCAAACATATAGTCAAGCCTGCACAGATATTTTGCAAGCTCAGGAACGCCTTCGTCTCTGCAAAGCTTGCATATGCCGCATTCCAGATAGTCGTAACCCAAATCATAGCTGCCGTTGCCGGGGAGCAGATTTGCCACCCAGTCATTTTCATATTTGTGCTCATGGGTGCTTTCAGCCCATTTTTTCTGCTTTTCAATCCGCTTCGGGTCAAGGTAATGGTCGGCATCACCCATAACAATACGAAACATCCCACTGCTCCTAAGTCCGTCTGACATTATAAGATAGTTTTCATCGGGAGAAAGGCTGTCCTGCCTGTTCATGGCTATAAACCATGCTCCCAGTATGTAGCAGCTGAGCAGGGTGTTGTGCTTGCCGATATCCTTGGCACGGGCAATAATACGCCCATATTCCGCAAGAATTTTTTTCCTGCATGAACAGGACAGCTCCTTCTTTCCGAACTGAAAGAGGTAATACCCCATAAGCTGTGTAGAAATATTTTTATCCATACTATATACTCCTGTACTTACAGATGACTTTAAAACTCAAATGCCGTATTACAGTCTCTGCAAACGGTTAGTCTTATCTAACTGAATGATAACACAAAAGAAAACGGGTTTCAACAAAATTTTATTATATTGTATCTTTTTGAAATTTGTTTCAGAAGAATGTGCGCCTAAATTGCAGTATCCTATAGATTTGCAGTATTGGCAGTGTATAAAATTAATATTTTGTTCATTAAATATACTTGTTTATTGCTGACACTATGAGTAAAATATGAGGCCGAGTGAAAGCAACTCAAAAATAATCTGCAATATAAAATATACTAAAAATCAAAGAACAGGAGTATTGATATGAGAAAGAAATTTGCAATAGCAGGTACAATGCTGCTTACGGCTCTGCTGTGTATTGGCTGCGGCAGCGCTCCCGACGGGCAAAAGCCTGAAACACCTGAAACAGGCAATCAGCAGCTTGAGTATTCAAATCTGGTTGATTCCGAATCCCAAAAAGAGGTAAAGGAGCTTCTGGAGAAGCACGGAGTGACAGCAGAGCAGACCGACACCCTGATGGCATGGGCTGATGATTTTAATTCCAGAGTTACTTCTCAGCCTCTGCCGGAGGGCTTTCAGAAAACGGACGAAAAGGGCGTGGATTATAAGGGCCTGATTATCAGCAATAAAGAAGCCGAGGACGGGTGGATATACCCTGAAGCCAACTGCCGCCTTACCAGCTATCTGCTTATGAAAAATTTTATTTCAACAAACGGAAAGAGTGCCGATGATGACACCTTCCTGATGTTTGATGCAGAGGCCATTGATACCTACGAGCCTTTCAAACTAAGTGAGGAAGAGCGCAGCAGCTTTATGTCTCTTTTCAGCTGGGTGCCTGTGGACGGCGCCGACACGGCAGAAGCTCATGCCCAACTTATTCAAAAGGCGTGGCAGGACAGAGAAGTGAAAATCGGTGGTGATGGCATATCCCTCATAACCGTGTACCTTCATTCTCCCTTGGAGGAAGTGCGTTTTGTGGGGCATACAGGGGTACTGATTGAAGAGGGAGATGGGCTTATGTTCATAGAAAAGTACGGCCCGCAGTTTCCCTTTCAGGTCACAAAGTTTAATGACCGTGAGCAGCTGAAACAGTATCTGCTTGGCAGAGGGGATTTATACGGCGATGAAACGGAGCTTGCACCTATTGTGATGGAAAACGACCGTCTGCTCTGATTGAAACCGCAGGCAGAATTTAATAGTCAAACTAAAGGCAGACCCTTAGCTTTTTAGGGTCTGCCTTTTTGCGGAGAAATACAGGCGGTGATTTAAAAATACTCATCCCATAAAAAGCTGCATGAATCAACAGGACAGTAAACTTGATATTGCCACAAAAAAGCAGTAAACTACAAAACGTATTTTTACTTAGAAAAAATGACTGCTGTAACATTTCCGAGACAATTATATTTTATAATACAAGGTGGGGAAGTGATGTTATGAAAAGAATTTTGATTGTAGAGGACGATATTTTTCTAAATAAAATGCTGGCGTACAACCTGCGTTCAGACGGGTACGGCGTAAGCTCCGCTCTGAATGTAAAAACGGCAGGCGAAGAGCTTCACAGGCAGGAATTCGATATGGTACTGCTTGATATCAATCTGCCGGACGGGAACGGATTTGAGCTTTGCAGTCAGATTAAGTTCCGCAATCCCGACAGTATTGTGATTTTCCTCACTGCAAACGATCAGGAAAGTGACCAGATCCGTGGCTATGAGGAGGGAGCTGTGGACTATATTACAAAACCTTTTGTGGTCGGAGCCTTGCAGCGAAAAATAAAAGCTATGTTTGCATTGCTTGAACACCACAAGCCCACGAAGGATATATATGATGACGGACGTCTGTTTCTGGATTTTTCGGGGCAGTCAGCCACTCTGAACGGGAAGCCTGTGAGCCTGTCTCCCATGGAATACAAAATGCTGAACCTTTTTCGCAAAAATTCGGGGCTTGTGCTTACACGGAGAAAGCTTCTGGAAAAACTTTGGGATGTTGACGGCAATTTTGTAGATGAACACACGCTGACAACCTCTGTAAGCCGCCTGCGCAGCAAGATAGAAGCGGACGGGGGAGAACCGTATATAAAAACAGTTTACGGAATGGGTTATCAGTGGACGGGAGGAGAAACAAAATGAGAGCGAAGGACCTGTCGGTGAAAAAAGTATTTTTTAC
>JARHZW010000059.1 GCA_029264685.1 Candidatus Limivicinus sp. | reverse complement strand
GGACTGCTGCACTGGACCGCAAAGCCGGACATACCGTTCATGAGCTTCCTCTTTTAAAGCCAGAAAGCTTTGCAGCATGGAAAAAGCTTCTCTGTCATTCCAGTGCGTGTCAAGATAGAGTGTCAGTTCGTCTGTCACAAAATCTATAGCCATAAGTTCCGTCAGAGGAGTGCGCTTCATCTGCTTATTGACTATATTCATAAACGGCAAGTCAAGGCCCGGAAAAAGAGTGCCCTGAGAGAGGGCTTCGTCTGCCTCATATGCCGGTACAGCGGAATTTTGAAGGGGGACATAAGCAGTGGCTAATGCGCCTCTCTCCGGGAGACTTCCGTACTTATACCCTCTGTCATTACATGGTCTGTCCAAAAATCATTCCTCCTGTATAATTTTTGAGGAAGTTCCTCGAGCCATAATATGTAACAGTCAATGCAGATGTTAAACAATACCGCTTTTCTCTGCATACAGAATACAGCAGGCGGAGAAATGTGAAAAAAACCAGTGTGAAAATTTCACACTGGTTTTTACAATTATTCCGGAAGCTTACATACATCTATCCACTCAGCAGCTTTTGAAAATCTGAAAAGCTCATCAAGATTAAGCTCTATAGCACTGCTTGCACTGCCGACGGCCGGAAACACGGTCTTGAAGCGTTTGAGACTTTCGTCAAGATATACGGGAATACCCTCATTTATACCAAAGGGACAAACGCCGCCCACCGGATGGCCTACCATGTCCAGAACTTCGTCTGCACTGAGCATTTTCGCTTTATTATGAAATTTATCCTTGTATTTACGGTTATCTATCCGTGCGTCGCCTGCCGCAAGGATAAGCATACAGCCTTCGTCGGTCTTAAAGGAAAGAGTTTTTGCAATCCGTGCGCCTTCAACTCCCAGCGCTTCCGCCGCCAGCTCCACGGTTGCGGAGGAAACGTCAAATTCCATAACCCTGTCTTCCATGCCGAGAGAGCGAAAATAAGCCCGTCCTTTTTCAATAGACATAAAATGACCTTCTTTTACTCTGTTACATGAAAAATTCAGGTAGGGTTACACCTGCAAAGTCGGCAAGAAATGTAACAGGGAACCTTGAATATTCACGGTTGAAACTACGGACACTTTCGTTATAGCCGGTGCTGTCCAAAGCCTTAACTTCGGAAGCTATGTTGTTTCTATACTCGTCCAAAGCGGCTTTGTCTGTATCCGATAAATCCTCTGAGTTCAAGCGATTCTGCATATCTCTGACGGAACTGACAAGACTTGAATAACAGCGGTATATATAGTCTATATCGTTGGCACTGTAGCGAAAGCTGAGATTGAGATCCTGTATGGAATACTGAAAGCGGATTAAACTATTTTCATCTATATCATAAGAAGAGGCAATAGTATAAACGCCATCTGCTGCGGAAGAAATTTTTCTCAGGTGTGATGCGGTGCTTTCCAGCAGCTCGCCTTCATCAGAATATACTCCGTCGTAGAAACCGTATATCACATCCTTGCATTTGTTTCCAAACCTGATATTAAATGAAAGCAGAGTGGAAATAATAACGATCATAACAGTCAAAAAGACTGCAACGCCTTTCTTTTTGAAAAAATCCATTTATCAGCCCTTCATTTCTAAAAGTTTCTGTTTAAGCTCACCCTCTATGCGGCCAAGCTCAATCTCAGCCTGAGCACGCTGCGCTCTGCCGTCATCCTGAATCTTTCTTACCTCGTCAAGAGCGGAAATCAGCTCTACATTGGTTTTTTTCAGGGTTTCAAGGTCTACTATGCCACGCTCTGTTTCCTTGGCAATATTCACGCTGCCCTGATGCAGAGTCTGAGCATTTTTGGTGAGCAGCTCATTTGTTACATTTGTAACTTCACGCTGGGCTTTCATTGCCTGCTCGGAGTGAAACAGAGAGAGAGCCATAACCATCTGGTTTTTCCAGAGAGGGATAGTGTTTACAATAGAGGAGCGGATTTTTTCAGCCATCAGGCTGTCATTGTTCTGAACCATGCGGATCTGGGGAGCCATCTGAATGGAAATGGTGCGTGTAAGCTCCAGATCGTGTATTTTCTTCTCAAAACGGCCTATCATATTTGTGAAGTCGTTTGCGGCCTGAGCATCCTCGGGAAGTCCGGATTCCTGGGCTTTTTTAATGTAGGCCGGTAGCTCCTCGTTGCGAAGCTTTTCTATTTTGAGCTTTCCTGCCAGAATATACATGGTCAGTTCCTTTGTATATTCCTGATTTTTTTCGTACATGGTATCCATCATGCTGATGTCTTTCATGAGAGTTATTTCGTGCTTCTCAAGGGACTCTACAATTTTGTCCACGTTGACCTCAGCTTTGGAATACTGAACTTTAAGGTCGGCAATGTTGTGCTTTGCTTTCTTGAAAAAGCCCAAAAAACCTTTCTTCTCCTCGGGGTCAAACTCCAGCCCCTGAAGCTCTATTACCAGATCACCAAGCTGCTGGCCTACTTCACCCAAATCCTTTGTTCTGACGCTGTTGAGAGCAGAATCAGAAAACTGGGAAATATTCTTCTGAGCAGCACTGCCGTAGTTTAGAACCTGCTCGGTGTTCAGTATATCAATCTTTTCTGCAAAATCTTTAACAGCGGCCTGCTCGGCAGGAGACAACTTGCTCATCTCAGGTCTTTCAATGGGGGCTTCTTTGACGACTTCTTCCTGGGCAGGAGCTTCCTGCACGGCCGTCTCTGCGGCAGCGTTGGGCTCAAGGGTGAGGGAGGGAATAAAAGCTTTTTCTTCGTTCATAATGTCTGTCCTTTCTGTTCCTGAACTTCAAAATCTTTCTCGCCTGCAAGTCCTTCTCTGGCGAGCATGGTATTCATAACTTTAATATCTGTTTCTATATCAAGTGCCTGATTGGCAAAAAGTGAATCAAGACGCTTCTGAAAAGCCGAAATTGCCTCGTCCAGCATATCGGTTATATTCTTCATGCTTTTATCCAGATTTTCACCGCTTATGCCCTGATCGCTCATTCTGTCATACGCATTTAGGAGCTTTATGGTAGTGGGAAGGTAATAATTCAAAAATTTCTTGATCTGGGGAATATCCGAAGGATCATCTATGGCGTCCTGAGTGATTTTATCCGTGATACGCATTATCTCATTGATTTTTTCTTTTACCTCAGGGTTTCCGATGGCAGAATACAGTCTGCCCATTTCGGCCAGGGCTTTTCTGCCTTCCTCAAGAATAGGGTCAACCTGAGGCCCGTAGCTTTTAGTTTCTGGTTTTGCCTCGGCAACGGTGTTCTTCACAACCCTGGGAGCGGACTGAACAGGCGCTTTTCTTGACTTTCTGCTTGAAACTGTATAGACTATTAAAGCGGTAACTGCGCTGACACCGGCAGTGGCTAAAAGCCCCCATACTCTGTACGGCGGGAATATAAACGACGAAATTACCCACGCCAGCGCAAAAGAATAAAATGGCGCTGTACCTGATTTTATTTTATTTGTTCTTGACAAGGTTTGTTCCTCCAAATATAATTTTACAAATACATTTTATATCTAAATAATGTTGCCGTCAAGAGTATTGCAAATCAAATGTGTTTTGTAGTATAATAAAATATAAATATAGTTTGTTGCCGTGAGAGGAGATTCACCATGCTCAAAATAGCACCTTCAATTTTATCAGCGGATTTTGCCTGTTTAGGCAGTGAAATCGACGAAATAAAAAATGCCGGAGCTGATTATGTGCATTTTGATGTGATGGACGGTGCTTTTGTGCCGAATATCTCCGTTGGCATTCCTGTGCTTAAATCTATTCGTAAATCCACTGATATGTTTATAGATGTGCACCTTATGATTGAAAGACCTGTAAGATATGTAAAACAGTTCTGCTCTGCGGGTGCGGATCTGGTAAATTTTCACGTTGAAGCTGACAGCAGGGAAAACATTATGGAGGCTATATCCATTGCAAAATCAATGGGAAAAAAGACGGGTATTACATTAAAACCGGCCACAGGTGTGCAGGAGGCCCTGCCGTTTCTCAAGGATGTGGATATGGTGCTGGTTATGACCGTTGAACCCGGATTCGGGGGCCAGTCATTCATGCGTCAGCAGCTGCCGAAGATTGAACAGCTCAGAAAGATGATAGATGAGCTTAATCCCCGCTGCGAGCTTGAGGTGGACGGCGGAGTTGACGAAGATACTGCGGCATTGTGCAAGAAAGCCGGTGCCGATGTTTTGGTGGCCGGAAGTGCTGTTTTCGGCAAAGCTGACAGAGCGGCTGCTATAAAGGCTATAAGAGAAGCCTGAAAATTTTATTCTACGGAGTTATATATGTCCTTTTTTCCTGCTACCCTTGAAAACCTTATTGATAAATTTGCATCTCTGCCCGGTATAGGCAGAAAAAGCGCACAGCGTCTTGCGTTTCACATTCTATCCCTGCCTGACAGCGAAGCTCAGGCATTTGCAGATGCTGTTACCACGGCTAAGAGCAGTGTTCACTGCTGCAAAATATGCCAGAACCTTACTGAGGGAGATGTGTGCTCCATATGCACAAGTGACAGGCGTGACAGGTCTGTTATATGTGTTGTTTCGGAACCGAGAGATGTCCTGAGCATTGAGCGGGGACACGAGTATAACGGGCTTTATCATGTGCTTCATGGTGTTCTTTCACCTATGAGCCATGTGGGGCCTGACGATATACGGATAAAAGAGCTATTGCAGCGTGTAGCCGATGAGGAAGTGGAGGAGGTCATAATGGCCACAAATCCGGACACTGAGGGCGAAGCTACAGCCATGTACATATCCAGACTGCTCAGACCCTTTAATATTAAAGTGACACGCTTGGCATACGGTATTCCGGTAGGGTCTAATCTGGAATTTGCAGATGACGCTACACTGAACAGGGCGATTGAGGGCAGAACTGAGATATGATTTTCTGAAAGGGAATTGTGCTTTCGTGAATTAAAGGCGGTTTAAAACTGCTTTTAACGGTTAAACTTTCCATATGTCTTTCCCGCTTGGCGAGACGGGTCGGTTTTTTGCGCTCTCGTCTCATTATTCGGAACTGATATTGGAGAAAAAACGGATAGTGCCCTATTTATAGGGTGTACATACAGGATTAAATAATTTAAAGATTGGAGTTAAAATGATCTCAAAATTGAAAATTATTCCCCTTGGCGGTTTAGGGGAAATCGGCAAAAATATGACCGCAATAGAATACGGCAGCGATATTATCGTTATTGACTGCGGTATGGGTTTCCCGGATGAGGATATGTACGGTATAGACATTGTTCTGCCGGATACAACCTATCTGAAAAACAATGCCTCCCGTATTCGAGGCCTTATTCTTACCCATGGTCATGAAGACCATATCGGGGCGGTTCCCTATGTTCTGCGTGAGCTGGATATTCCTATCTACACGCTGCCCCTCACAGCGGCGCTGGTGGAACTGAAGCTGGAGGAGCATGACCTTTTGTATAATACTCAGATATTTACAAAGAAGGTAGGCTCCGTGTTCAGACTTGGCTGCTTCACGGTTGAGTTTATTCATGTTAACCACAGTATTCCCGATGCTGTGGCAGTTGCAATCAAGACCCCCATCGGAACTATCATTCACACCGGTGACTTCAAAATAGATGTAACGCCTATTTCCGGGGGAATGACTGACCTTGCGCGTCTGGGGCAGCTTGGAAACGAGGGAGTTCTTGCCCTGCTGAGCGACTCCACAAATACCGAAAAGCCCGGACATTCCGATTCTGAGCGTAAGGTAGGGGAGAGCTTTGACAAGCTGTTTATGGGATGCGACAAGCGCATAATAATTACTACCTTTGCTTCCAATGTGCACAGATTGCAGCAGATTATAGATGTTGCGGCAAAATATAAGCGCAAGGTTGGTATTACCGGACGCAGCATGGAAAACGTTATTCGTGTTGCCATGGTTCTGGGTTATATGGAAATTCCGGACAACGTACTTCTGGATATTGAAAAGCTTAACAAACTGCCTAAAAATCAGCAGGTTATTATCTCTACGGGAAGTCAGGGCGAGAGCATGTCTGCCCTTTACAGAATGGCGTTTTCCGAGCATAAACAGATTAAAGTTGACGCAGGAGACAGAATTATAATTTCCGCTTCTGCAATTCCCGGAAATGAAAATACCATAAGCCGTGTTATTGATGCGCTTTTCCATAAGGGTGCGGAAGTTATATATGACAAGCACACCGATCTGCATGTTTCCGGCCACGCTTCTCAGGAGGAGCAGAAAATGATGCTGGGTCTTGTTAAGCCCAAGTATTTCATTCCTGTTCACGGTGAGCACAGAATGCTTGTTAAGCACGCCGAGCTTGGAAAGCTTATGGGAGTCCAGCCCAAAAACGTTGTTATTGCTGAAAACGGCAGTGTAATAGAAATTACCAAAAAGAGCATTAAATGCGTTGACTCCGTTCCTTCGGGCGCAGTTCTGGTGGATGGAAGCGGTGTAGGTGAAGTGGGAAGTGTAGTTCTCAGAGACAGACACAAGCTTGCGGAGGATGGCATGAT
>JARHZW010000009.1 GCA_029264685.1 Candidatus Limivicinus sp. | reverse complement strand
AGACTGTGCAAAGCCGGATGTACATCTTTGCCGTTTCTTTGGCGCAGACCGTATGGGCGACGGTTTGAATTCACCGGCATCTGAGGACGAAGCTTTAAAGCAGATAGATAAGCTGTCAAAGGAGAGCGGGCTTTCACGTTATGAGATAGATATTCTGCTCTGGGAATTCTGCGCATCGGGGATGGGAGAGGTCTGCAATGCAAACCCAAAATGCAATAAATGTCCCATACGGAGTAAATGCAGAAAGGGGAGAATGCTATGAGAATATTGTTTTGCAAAATTTCATGGATGAAGTATTATAAAGGGCATAGTCAATTGGACATTCCTGCTAATGGCGGTAAATATATATTGAATAATGGATTCGGACACGAAGAATTTAACTTTAAACCAATAAAACTGGATGATTCATCGTTTGATGAATGTATAGGATATGTTGAACCAAAATCAAATAAAACAGGCACAAATACATTCCATATAGAGAAAATATCCGGTTGCTCACAACTTAAAAATGAACCTTTCATAGAAGACGTATTAGTTGTCTGGTGCGCAACCAGACCCAAACCTCAGAAAGGGACTACTGTTGTCGGTTGGTATAAGAATGCCTGTGTGTGGAGAAAAACACAGAAATGGAATATGCCTGGAGAAAATGGAACAGAGGAGAGGCTGTTTAATGTTCGGGCAAAGGCAGAAGACTGCGTCCTTTTACCGGAGGGAGAACGAAATAGGTTTCAATGGAGTATCCCTTCGGCACGGGGGACAGGTGTAGGCTTTGGACAGGCTATGCTGTGGTATCCTAATGAAGAAAATTCAGGTACAGTATTAGAAAGAGTCATAAAAGCAATAACAGATTACAGAGGAGAGAATTGGTTAAATAAATACCCTGAATAATAAGCTTCACAGAAACGGTTTAGATTACACTGATGTTTAGAAAAATGACTCGGTACATTAAATAGAACCGGTAAATAAGTACAGGGATGAATCGATTGACATTTTCATTAGCTATTTGATTAGCAACTTGGCTATAGAAAAAGCATTAATAGAGATAACGAAAGCGTTAAAAATACACACATAATATAAAAAGAAAAAGCCGTGAAACCGTTGATACATCAGGAAAAACCTGTATTTTCAACGTGTTCACGGCTTTTTAAGTTTGGTGGAGACGAAGAGGATCGAACTCTCGACCTTACGGATGCGAACCGTACGCTCTCCCAGCTGAGCTACGCCCCCATTACTGCACTTTCGAACTGCTATAATATTATAGCACATAAACCGGGTTTGTAAAGGAAAATTTCATTTTCTAAAAATAATATTGATTATATCGGGAAGATGTAGTATAATAAGCTCGTGGCTTTTGACAAGGCTGCACTAGTTGGGGAGCCAGCGGTGCCCTGTAACCTGCAATCCGCTATAGCAGGGACAAATTCCCGGCCGAGGGTAGGCTTTGTGTCGTCTGACCCCGGTAAGCAGCGTTGATGATTCGGTCTCGCGCAACGGAAACCCGTGAACCATGTCAGGCGGGGAACCGAGCAGCATTAAGCGGTGCTTTTCGTGTGCCGTGAGGTCGCCGAGTCTGAGCCGGCTGCCGGCGTAACGGGCATAGCGCTTCATTCGGAGCCGGGTGTGCAGTCTTGTCAAGGGCCATAATCTATTTGTACGAAAGGGGATAGGCATAATGTATCAGGCGCTGTACCGTAAATATCGGCCTCAGATATTTGATGAGGTCGTAGGACAAAAGCATATTACGGAGACGCTTAAAAATCAGGTCAAAACAGGCCGCCTTTCCCATGCTTACATTTTTATCGGTACAAGAGGTACAGGAAAGACCACCTGTGCCAGAATTCTTGCAAAGGCTGTCAACTGCGAAAATCCTGTTGACGGCAATCCATGCGGCAAGTGTGCTGCGTGCCGTGGAATTCAGGAAGGCAGCATTATGGATGTGGTCGAACTGGACGCTGCTTCCAACAGCGGTGTTGACAGCGTCAGAGCCTTGAGAGACGAAGCGGTGTTTTCGCCTGCTGACGTTAAAAAAAGGGTATATATTATAGACGAGGTTCATAACCTTTCCCTTGCCGCTTTCAATGCGCTGCTTAAAATCCTTGAAGAGCCGCCCAAGCACCTTATGTTCATTCTGGCAACTACGGAGCTGCATAAGGTTCCGGCAACTATTCTTTCCCGTTGCCAGAGACATATATTTCACAGAATTGATACGCCGGTTATTGCCGGACATTTGATGAATATATCCCAGCGTGAGGGTATACAGCTCCTGCCGCAGGCGGCAGAACTTATCGCAAGACTTGCAGACGGTGGTGTCCGTGATGCACTTAGTCTTCTTGACCAGTGTTCCGGCTCGGAGATTATCGATACTGAGGCAGTCTACTCAGCTATGGGGCTTGCAGGTAACCGCAGAATTGCGGAAATGCTGGATAAAACACTCAAACACAACAGTCCAGAAGTGCTGAAGGAATTTTCGGGAATGTGGATGGACGGGAAAGACCCAGCAACTCTGCTTACGGAGTTAAGCAATCTGCTGAGAGATACTTTGATGATGCAGGTTGCCCCCAAGGGTGCGCTTGAGCTAATATCAGGCGGATACGACACCGAATTGCTGAAGAGTTTTTCAAAGCGGATGACTAAGGACGAAATTGTCTGCGCTCTTACAACCATACAGAACTCCATGTATGGATTAAAGGACGCAAAAAACCCTAAGACGGCTGTAGAGCTGTGCCTTTTGTCACTGTGCGATAACGGTATGGGAGACAGCGTTAAAGAGCTTAAAGCCAGAATATCAAGACTTGAAAAGCAGATAAGTCAGGGTGTTTTTGTGGATAGAGAAGCTGTAAAAAGCAATTATAATGAGTCTTCCTTTGATGCGGGGGAGTATGAAGAGCCTGAGTACGATGTACCGCCATATGACGAGCCTTCATATGATGAACCGCCGTATGAAGAAGCTCCATATGACAGTGCTCCGCCGGAGGAATTTTATTCTGAACCGCCACAGCGGCAGAATGAGGAGCCGGAGGATGATATAGACTACTCTGCATTTCATGAGGAACAGCCCGAAGATGCGTTTTTGGAGAGAAAAGACAGGGAACAAAACTCAGAAAACAATAGTGCCGAAAAAGTCAGAGATGAAGAGCTTTGGAATACTATTACCCGTCAGGCTTCAAAGCTTCCGATGGAAATAAAGATGAGTATTGCCGACCCGCTGAAGGTCAGGGGCTATGTGGAGGGAGACACGCTTCACATAGACGTTATTCCCGGTTTTATCCACAAGCGGTTTGAAAAGCCGGAAATGCTTGAGCGCTTTGCCCAGATGGCAAGAGAGCTTAGCGGCAAGGAAATGCGTGTAAAGCTGGGAGAGCTGAAGGAGGATGAACGTTCAGCCCGCAGTCTTGATGAGCTTAAAAAGTACAAAGAAGTTAGATTTATATAAAAATAGTGATTAACACAATATAAACAGGAGGATTATATTATGGCTAAAGGTGGATTTCGTGGTGGATTTCCCGGCGGAAATCAGATGAACATGATAAAACAGGCCCAGAAAATGCAGAAGGACCTGATGAAAATGCAGGAAGAGATCGAGTCTACAAAGTTTGAGTTTACAGCCGGCGGCGGTGCCGTAAAGGCTACCGTTATAGGAACCAGAGGACTTGAGTCTATTGAGATAGACCCTGAGGTTGTTGATCCGGACGATGTGGAAATGCTTCAGGACCTTATCCTTGCCGCTGTTAACGGAGCGCTCAAAGCTTCCGAAGAAAAGACAAACAGCTCTATGGCAAAGCTTCAGGGCGGCATGGGTATGCCCGGCCTGTTCTGAGAATAGAGCAAAATCGGCAATTTACTTAAATTCAGCCTCAGCGCTTTGAGGCCTGGTATACCGGGAAGGAGAAATTATGAATACCGAGTGGACAGATCAAGTTGATTTATTAAACCCTCTGCCTGAGTATCCGAGACCACAGCTGGCCAGAATGGGCTGGATGAGCTTAAACGGAACCTGGGATTATGCTATAAATAAATCACCCAAGTTTCCAAAAGAATTTGACGGAGAAATTACGGTTCCCTTTTCTCCGGAAACTACGCTGTCAGGTGTTGGCAGAACTCTGAAAAGCGGTGAATTTCTCTGGTACAGGAGAGATATACAGGTTCCGGCTGAATGGAGCGGCAGGAGAATTCTGCTTCACTTCGGCGCAGTTGACCAGATCGCTACTGTGTGGGTAAACTCGATTCAGGTGGCCGAGCATATCGGCGGCTATCTGCCCTTTGAGGCAGATGTTACGGATACGATAGAAGACGGAATTATGAGCATAACGGTCCGTGTAACGGATGACACCGAAAAAGGCGGCCATACTCACGGAAAGCAGAAGCTCAATCCCGGCGGAATATGGTACACCGCACAGAGCGGTATCTGGCAGACGGTGTGGATAGAAGCCGTACCGGAGAGCTATATTAAGTCTCTTCGCATTACTCCATTTTTCGATGAAGAAACAGTAGAAATTTCTGCGGATATTGCAGGAGACGGTCAGGCATATGCGGAGCTGTTCGGCGAAACATATTCCCTGCCTGCGGTGATTCCTGTTCAAGGTATTGAGCCGTGGACACCGGAAAATCCTGTTTTGCACGGCTTTAAAGTGTACTGCGGCGAGGATGAGGTTCAAAGCTACTTTGCCATGCGTAAATTTTCCGTGGACACAGACGAGAACGGAACTGCCAGACTGTTTCTGAATAACAGACCCTATTTCCATAACGGAGTTCTGGATCAGGGATACTGGCCTGACGGATTATATACGGCGCCAACGGACGAAGCCCTTATTTATGATATAAGCACGGCTAAAGCCATGGGCTTTAACATGATCAGAAAGCATGTTAAAGTTGAGCCTCTGCGCTGGTACTATCACTGCGACAGGCTTGGTATGCTTGTGTGGCAGGATATGCCCAACGGCGGCACAGCCGCAATGGCCTCTGCTATTGCAAGCGGCATGAAAGACAATCTTTACCCTGTTTTCGGCAGAGGAAAAAAGGAAAATCGTGAAGAATTTAAAGCGGAGCTGACGGAACTTATAAATACTCTGTATAACTGCCCATGCATAGCTATGTGGGTAATTTTCAACGAAGGCTGGGGACAGTTTGACGGCGCTGAAATGCTGGAGCTTGTGAATTCACTGGATTCTACACGCACTGTTGACCATGCTTCAGGCTGGCACGATCAGGGAGTAGGTCAGTTTAAGAGCGAGCATGTATACCGCCGCAGCTATAAATATAAGCCTGACAAAAAGGGAAGAGCTGTGGTTTTGAGTGAGTTTGGCGGCTACGGTCACAAAGTTCTCAGCCATTGCTACAGCGATAAGTATTTAAGCTACAAAAAGTTTGAGATGCCTGCACAGCTGGAAATCGGTATAGAGGAGCTGTATCAGCAGCAGATAGGACCGGCAAAAATTGAGGGGCTTGCAGCCTGCGTGTACACTCAGCTCTGTGATGTGGAAAATGAACTCAACGGTATTATGACCTACGACAGAAAAGTGGCAAAAATAGCTCCGGAAATTATGTCCGAGATTATAAATGTGGGAGATTGATCTCCAACGCCAAAAGCGGCCGCCAATGGCGGCCGCTTTTAGCAGTTAAGGAGCGGAAAATGTTTAGAAAAGCTTATCTGGAAATTACAAATATATGCAATCTGGACTGCGTGTTCTGTCCAAAAACAAAGCGTGAAAAACGGTTTATGACCGTAGAGGAGTTTGAAATTCTATCCGCTAAACTCCGTGAATATACAGATTATCTGTACTTTCACCTGATGGGCGAGCCTCTTCTTCACCCTGAATTGGAATATTTTTTAGAATATGCAGGAAAACTGGGTTTTAAAATCATTATAACCACCAATGGTACAAAACTGGAAGAAAAAGGAAAAATTCTACTTAATGCCTCGGCACTGCACAAGGTCAATATATCCCTGCAGTCTTTTGAGGCAAACGAGGGCGGAAAACTCAGCGGCTACCTTAATTCATGTGCGGAATTTGCCAAGGCAGCGTCAGATTGCGGCAAACTATGCGTGCTGAGACTGTGGAACAGAAACGGGCTTGAAAGTCTGAACGCAGATATTGAGGAAATACTGGAAAGGCATTTCCCCAAACCATGGAGGAAAAGTCGTGACAGCTGGAGCTTAAAAGAAAAAGTATATCTTGAGCATGGGGATAAATTTGAATGGCCGGATTTAAATGTTCCGGAACTTGGCAGTCAGTGCTTTTGCTACGGATTGAGGGATCAGATTGGCGTTTTGTGTGACGGTACAGTGGTGCCGTGCTGCCTTGACCATGAGGGAGATTTGTCTTTGGGCAACCTGCTTTCAACAGATTTGAACAAAATTCTTGAAACGGACAGGGCAAAAGGTATTTATGATGGCTTCTCCAGAAGACAGGCTAATGAGGAGCTTTGCAGAAAGTGCGGATATGCACGAAGATTTTCGTGAACTGCGGCTCACATCTTAAAAGGTGATGAAGATGACAAAATGCAGAAAAAAATATATTAAATCAGCTATATTCCTTTCTCTGTTTTTAGTAATAGTTATATGGGCGCTGTGGGGGAATTTTACAGTAAAGAGTACGGAGCTTATAATTGACGCTCAGACTTTACCCCATACATTCAATGGCTATAAAATTGCCCATATTTCAGACCTGCATAATGCAGAATTTGGCGAAAACAATTCAACACTCATAAAAATGCTTCAGGAACAAGAGCCGGATATTATTGCAATCACCGGAGATCTTGTGGATTCGGACCACACAAACATGGAAGTTTCCGTTGAATTTTGCAGACAGGCTTTGCAGGTCGCTCCCTGCTATTATGTGCCGGGAAACCATGAGGCATGGCTGGGAGAACGGTATAACGAGCTTGAAAACCAGCTAAAAGACATAGGAGTAAATGTTCTCCGCAATGAGAGCATGAAGCTTTCCTCCGGCAATGACACTGTATGGATAATGGGCGTTGACGATCCAGACTTTGTAGACAGAAGCTCAATGTTTGATTTGTCGGATGGGATAATTTCCAAGGAAATAGAAAAAGCAGATGCACCTCTGGGCTATAAAATCCTCCTGTCACACAGACCTGAGGTTTTTGAAACTTATGTACAGGAAGGAATAGATCTGGTTCTCAGCGGTCATGCCCATGGCGGGCAGGTGAGAATTCCGTTTGTGGGAGGGCTGGTTGCCCCTAATCAGGGCTTTTTCCCTGAGTATGACGGGGGAGTGTATTCAATGGAAAATACTCATATGGTGGTCAGCCGTGGAATTGGAAACAGCATTATTCCGGTAAGAATAAACAACCGTCCGGAAATCGTTTTTGTTACTTTACATAGTTCATGATTGGGGGGAATTTTGCCAGTAAACCATGTAAGAGAGCAGTATATATTGTTTTGTTTGCGGTTTTACTGATAACGGCCATTTTTGCTGTACCCCATTTATCTTGAAAAAAGCGGAGAATTTTACTTTTGATTAGGTTTCCGCAAAAAACAAAATCCGTGGTAATCTTTTGGATTACCACGGATTTAATATTATGGCTGAATAAGCCCTGAAGGGGATTAAGGCATTTTGAACTATTTAAGCCATAGCCTCAAGTTCTGCCTGAGCCAGAATTTCCTTCACCTGTGCCTGAGTGGCTGCATTGCAGCATTTCTGCGCCAGCTCTTCGCACTGAGGGATACTGTAATGAGACAGGGCATATTTGACCTTACCCAGAGATGAAGGGGACATACTGAATTTTCTGAGCCCCAAACCTGCCAGCAGCGGGCTTGCCTTGCAGTCACCGGCCATTTCACCGCAGACGGAAACTTCCTTTCCTGCATTAGTAAAGGACTTTATGATATGCCCCAGAACCCTCACAAATGCGGGGGAATAGCTCTGGTAGTACTCATTGACAGAGGCTTCAAGACGGTCTGCGGCACAGAGATACTGGCATAGGTCATTTGTTCCGATAGAAGCGAAATCCGCCTCTAATGAGAGCATATCTGCAATAATTGCTGCGGCTGGAACCTCAATCATAACGCCAAGCTTCAGCTGCTTATCATACGGGATTCCTTCCTGATCCAGTTCGGCTCTGACTTTGTCTGCGAAATCTTTTGCTCTTCGCCAGTCATCCATGGAACCGACCATGGGAAACATAATCTGAAGCCGGCCGTAGGCAGAAGCTCTGTAAGCGGCACGAAGCTGAGTACGGAAAATTTCCGGTTCGTCAAAGCAAAGCCTGAGAGCCCTGCGGCCAAGGAAGGGGTTTGCTTCCTTGGGAAGCTCCTTGTACTTCAAAGTTTTGTCACCGCCGATGTCAAGTGTGCGGAGAGTGACGGGCCTGCCTTTCATATTTTCAAGGATAGTTTTGTAAATGCTGAACTGTTCATCTTCAGTTGGAAGGTGATCCGAATCCATGTAAATAAATTCTGTTCTCAGAAGCCCTATGTAGTCGCAGTTTTCGTAGCCATCGGTGTTTTTGTGAGAACCGATGTTAAGACCTGCGGAAATGTGAACTCCGTCAGCAGTGCAGCCAGGCTTGCCGGCCCAGATTTCAGCAATTTGAGTCTCTCTGTCGGAAAGTATTTTTTTCTCCCTGTACTCTTGGAGAAGAACACCTTCCGGCTTTGTAATGACTATACCCTTGTCAGCATCTACAATGACAGATTCACCGTCTTCTACACCGTCCATTGCACCAACCGCCCCCAGAACTGCCGGAATGCGATAGCTTTTTGCAATGATTGCAGAGTGAGAAGTAGCACCGCCCTCTTCGGTTATGATTGCGAGGACGTTTTTTCTGTCCATCTCAGCGGTATCACTTGGCAGCAGATCCTTGGCAACAATAACGGAGTTTTCAGGCAAATGCTTTAAATCTGCCTTCTTTTTCCCCGTTAGTATGCACAGGAGCCTTAGCTTAACATCCTGCAGGTCAGCTGCACGTTCTGCGATGAGCTTGTTCTTAGACTTTGAAATGATGCTTATAAACCGGTCGTAGGCACTCTCAACCGCCCACTCGGCACAGTAATGCTCCTCATAAACAAAATCATGAACCATCTCGTCAATTTCTTCATCTTCCAGAAACTCCTGGTGAGCCGCAAAAATCTTTGCTTTATCAGGCTGACTTTTCAACTCCTCAGTAAGGGCGTTAAGCTGCTCTCTGGCAGTCTGCTTGGCAAGGTCACAGCGCTTCTGCTGTTCCTGCTGGCAGCCATCGGAGCAGCATATATGCTCTACCGTAATTTCGAGGGGCTGAAACTTGTATGCTTTTCCTATTGTGATGCCGCCGGATATGCCGATGCCTTTAATTTCCATAATTAGCCTCCGATAATAAGGGCCTGTTATTCGCCGAAGCCGGTCTGGATAAGAGCAGCCAATTCGTCTACAGCCTGAATTTCGTCTTCGCCGTTGGCGGAAATTTCCACATGGGTATCCTTTGCAATACCTTCTGCCAGCAGCATTACCATGCTTTTTGCATTGACTGCTTCTGCTGAAACATCATCCAGATTCTTAATGGTGATTTTGGAAGAGAATTTCTTTGCGGTGTTTACAAAGTCGTGTGCAGGGCGGGCATGAAGGCCGCTCTCATTTATGATAACAGTAGTCTTAGAATACATTTCATTTCCTCCACAGGTTATTTCATTTGAACAGTATAACGGAAGCTCTGTCCTTATAAAGTTCTACATTAAGCGTTAAAAATCCGTTTTCATCATAACTGAAGGTAAGTTCTCTGCCGGTGACAAGGTCACTGACGGAGCTGACATTATGCATGACTTTTACGGAAACAGGGATAATCTCACTATCGGCCCCTTTGGCGGAGCGTGCAGGAAGGGCAACGGCAATAAGAGCGGTTTGGCTGTCGCTTTCGACAAGATGGAAGTCAAAACCATTCTTTCTCAGAGCGCCGCCGGTACGCAGAGCACCGTATAGATTGTTTTCCTCGGCAATATGGGCAAGAATTTTTTCCAGCAAATCAGACTTATTCTCCCACAGGGCCATATCGCTGTGAGTTCCTATATATATGGCTTTTCCTTCGCCGTAGCTGTGAGATGTAACGGCTGCGCCGCCGTCTTCAAACTCTGCCAGAACGTTTACCTCATCACAGAGAGGCTCTATATATTCTCTGTGCCAGCTTCCGCAGTATAGCTCGCCATTATAACGGACAATAGGGTCGCTGCCGGCAGTTGCCTCAAAGCTTGAAATTCCGAAAGCGTCACTTAGGCTGAAGCAGGGAATCTGGTGATTGAGCCAACCCTTTTCTCCAAGCATACCAAGGCGGGCAGAACCAAGAAGAGTACCGCCTTTATATACGAAGCGGGCCAGCATGTCGGCGGTTTCCTTTGTGACCTGCGCCATAAGGGGAGTGTAAATAAGCTTGTAATCCTCGGCTTTGCCCTGAGCAATAAGCTGAGGGGTAATAAAATCAACGGGAATTTCGTTGTTCCAGAATGCTTTGTATGCGCCGCTTACGGCATTGACAAGAAAGTTTTCCTGCCCGATACCCTGCATAATTATTGCGTTTTCACGAGAAATCATAATTGCGGCTGCGCTTTTCTGCGTACGACCGCTTTGAACGGTTTTTTCAAGCTTATGGAGAGTTTCTCCGATCTTGACTGCGTCGTAATATCGCCGTGTTGGGTTGCCGTCCAGATCTACAAGCCCACCCCAGTGAATAGGCTGATAATCCCACTCTCTGAAGCCCTGATACAGGTTCAGCTTGCAGCCGTGGCCTATGGCATCAAAATTATTTCTCCATAAATCAGAACCTGTAACATTCCTGTCCGGTCCCATAACCCAGCCGTTAATAGGACCGCTTTCGGTTTCCAACATCCAGTAATCCTTATTGCAGGAATTTGCGGCACTCCTGCTCATATCAAGGCACATGGATGAAAACTCAGGCTTCCTGTCAGCTTTGTTTCCGCTGCCCGGATAGATATCAAAGCCGATCACATCTACGTTTTCCGCTATCTTAAAAGGATCCAGACCCATAAGAACGCCGAATGGATCCTGAGATTTCATAAAAAATGTGTTGGTGCTGGTCAGGTGCTCTTTATCGGACTGTTTTATAATATCGTTCTGCCATTTGACAAAATCTGCCACATCCTCCATCCAGAAGGTGCGCCAGTCAATCCAGCGGGTAAGGCTGGACCATGCACTTGGGGAGGCTTCGGGCGGTTCTACCTGATCAAAGTTTTGATAACGTGTATGGGTGGCATTCCATGAATAGGCATGGTTCAGTTTCTCAATGTCATGGTTGTAGCGGCTGCTGAGCCATTTTTTATACTTTGCTTTGCAGTGCTTGCAGTAGCAGTAGACGGACATTGAGCCGCCCGCATGAGGCATAAAGGGAAAGCCTATTTCGTTGTGAATCTGATAAGCATAGAGCGCAGGATGATTTTTGTACCTGCCCACGATGGTATTAATATAATTTTCTGCGTTTTCTCTGTAGCCTGGGTGATTAAGACATGCCCAGGAATAAGAGACATTATTGGGATAGGATTTGCCGGTGTTATCCACAATATTAACGTCGTTATAGCGCTCATGGAGCCAGTACGGCGGAGTTGCCGTACCGGTTCCGAGCAGTATACCCATATGGTGTTCACCGCACAAATCAAAGAATTTATCAAGCCAGTCAAACTCAAACTTGCCCTGCTCCGGCTCAATCTGATCCCAGCCGCAAAATATTTCTGCGGTGCGTATCAGGCTTATGCCGGCTGCTTTCATATTTTTTATATCTCTCTCCCAGTCGGAAGGATCATGAGCAAGGGGGTAATATCCGGCTGCGTAAATTGGCTTGTGCATTTTACAGCTCCTTTAATTATGCGAAAAGTTTTGCTACCAGAGATGCTATGGTGGAAAATACGGAGAAGCCGTTGCCGCCGTAAAGCTGGTTGAAGCCTGCTGCGGTTTCCAGAGTGACACCGATGGAAACCATTGCCAGCAGAACCATAACAACACCGCTTATGATAGATGAAATAACAACTGCAAGGGTACCGCCTTCCTTGTTTGCAAAAATAGCAGCGGGAGCGCAGTCAAAGAAGCAGGCCACGGTAAGGGGAATAACTGCAAACATCATGGTGCCGGTTTTGGCCATTATAATGATGGTTACAATGCTTGCTATCATGCTGCCGAGAAAACCGATGAGCATTGCATTGGGAGCAAATGAGAAAATCATGGGAACGTCAAGTGCGGGGATTGCATTTGGGATGAGCTTGTCGCTTATGCCCTTGAATGCGGGGATAATTTCACCGAGCATCATGCGAACACCTGTGAGAAGAATGGTAAGACCAGCGGCAAAGTCAAGACCTGCCATAACCGAGAAGGTAAACAGATCATACTGCATACCGCCTATGGTGCCTATAGAGCCCATAGCTGCACCGAATGTAGCTGTTGCGGCTTCTTTGCCGATGATAAGACCAACTACAAGGTAGGTAACTATAAGAACGAGGGCGGATGCTATAGTGGTGTCTCTGAAGAATGACAGACCCTTGGGAAGCTGCACGTCCTCGGTAGACTTGCTGTTTGCCTTTTTGCAGAGCTTACCTACTCCTGCACCGATATAGCAGAATATGCTGGCGGTGTGGCCTATGGTAAAGCTGTCGTTACCGGTAACCTTGCGAACCAGAGGACGCATCAATGCGGGGGAGATGATAATATAGAGCGAAAGAGAAATGGATGAGAAGATGATGAGCCCGGCTCCCGAGAGACCGCCCTGAACACCTGCTGCAACAGCAAGATAGCTCATCCAGAAGAAAATATGTCCGGTAAGGAAGATGTTCTTTATTGGGGTAAACTTTGCTACCAGAAGGTTTATAACGAAGGCGATGAGAAGCGTAAGTCCGATCTCAGAGCCGTACTCACCCAGAACAGTCCAGCAAACGTTGACGTCGAATGTGGAAGATTCAGGAAGATTATAAAGAGTTCCGAAGGCGGAAGCCAGAGGACTTGCGGCAGTGGTAATAAAATTAACACCCACAAAGAGGATAATGGTACCCATGATGGTTTTGGCGGTACCCTTTACAACAGTGCCGAAATCTTTCTTGAGAAGAATGAGACCGACCATTGCCAGAAATCCCATAAACAGAGGGGGCTGCTTAAAGAAGTTTGATCCTAAATAGTTAAAAAAGCTCATCTCTTAATCCCTTTCACTTTTGAACGTGTTTTTTTAATTATTAGAAAGCTGTTTCTGAAGCTTATCCTTGATTTCGCCTAAATCCATGAAGTTGTTAATAACAATAACGGGGATATTGACGCTGCCAAGCTCACCGGCAATCTCAGCAGAACTCATAATCAGGTCTGCGCTTAAACCGCTAACGGAGGTAACATCTACATTTTCGACCTCTGCGCTTATACCAAGCTGGCTGCAGGCGCTCTCTATGCTCATTCTGAGCAAAAGGCTTGTTCCAACACCAAATCCACATACGGCAAGAATTTTCATAATTTTTTTCTCCTCTCTTAATATGAAGCCAACAGCTCACGGACAGCATTTTCATCCGTGCCGCTTATCAGCAGTTCTACATTTTCAGGCTCTACCAGCATTTTTGCAATGCTGCGCATAACTGTCAGATGGCCTTTTGAATTCTCCGATGCAAACATGAATACAACTCTTACAGGGTCATTGTACTCGCTGCCGAATTCAACCGCATCTCTCAGACGGATCATGTGCAGGCATTCCTGCTTAACAGACTGGTCAGGTCTTGCGTGACCGAAAGCAATTCCGGGCATAATTACAATGTAAGGTCCCTTGTCGATGCAGGCTGTGATGGCATTTTCAACATACTGCTCAGTAATCTTGTCCTGCTCTACCAGATAACGGCCCGCTTTTCTCAGCGCATCCTTCCAGTCTTCCGCTTCAACGTCAAACTCAATTTTGCTGATGTCCAATAAATCTTTAATCATGGTCAATCTCCACCTTCTATTTTTATTTCACGAATATTGAATATCCTGCAATACTCTCTCAAAGCTGCAAAATCAGTGTTGTAGCTCAGACAGTAATGATGCTCTATGCCCTCGTCCATAACGGTCTCCAGCATTTTGTCTCCGGAAAATGGGAACTTCAAATCGCCCTGATTGCCACGAACTCTGCGGTCCGGTTCAACACACCGGCCGTCCATGATGAGCATTCGATATTGTTGATCTTCGCTGAGTTTGCACAGCGAAATATGCCCTGTTTTAAGATTAAAGGATGTTGCAAGTCCGGGACAGTCTGACATGGTTGGATGGCTTTCAAATTTAGGCTCGGAGCCTGCAATAGCCGGAGAACCACAGCCGCAGTGCCAGACCTTAACAATACCTTCTCGGGAAATATTCACAAGGTCAACAAGCATTACGGGATTATCGGAAAACTCAGAAAGAATCATCATGGTTGCAAGGCCGGTTACATCACCCTCACAGGAAACCAGCATACCCTCCTGATTCATACGAGCTATGATACCGCAGGCGGAAATGTTGTAAAGATCCTGAAGCTCCGGCCAGCAGCGCAGTGCAAAGCCATCGATATGGTTTTCGGCTGCAAATTTTTTGAGCGCCAAATAAATTCTGCCGGAACGCTCCACTGCATCTGCTGCGGCGGACACGGCACAGCACTGTGTAAATCCCTCAAGACTTTCGGCCACTTCTTCCTGACTGAAGCGATTGGCATCCGCAATTAAAGAGGCCAGAGAGCAGCTGACTATTTCCGGACCTATAAGAGAGCGGAATCGAAGCTCGTCTACGTTAGAAAGATAGAAGCCGGGGACTCTGCCGCCTACAACGGCAATGCGGCTGCGGCGCAGCCTCTTTCCGAGAGAAAGGGCTTTGACGATGGACGAAAGCTTTATAACCGTCTTTTCCTCGTCAATATCACCGTAGCAGTAACTGAAGTTTTTAAAGCCGATTCGCTTAAAGAAACTGCCGTACATATTAAGTGCGCAGAGGGTGTTAAGAGGGATTGCCTTGTCAGGATCGGCGATAGGTTCACGGACACCCCAAAGTATAATGTGAACACCTGGCAGCCGCTCAAGCAGGGCCTGAATTACGGAGCCGTATGAATAGGTGCCAAGCTCAAGCACAAGAGCATCTATACAGCTGCCTTTCATTCTGTCTGCGGCAGCAATTATATCTTCCTCGGTTACAAGTACGTTCTCTTCTATTACTGTTTCAACAGGGAGTTTAGCAAAAAAAGAAAGGGAGTCCTCAAGGTTTTTTTGCGCTATATCAACACGGAAGTTTGGAAATCCAATGGACATAATTCCCAGTTTCAGCATTTTATTTTACCTCCTGTGCATAATTGGATAAGTTCTTCGCACTTTTCGGTCATGGCTTTGAAGCCTGCGCCCTGTGCAAACATCATATAGGCCCCCTTGTCGGCCTCTGTCCTGAATGCGCTCATAAAAGCTGTATCAAGCTGCGTAAAAAAGTTTATTTTTCTTATACCCTTGGAGATAGCAAGGCGTATGTGATCGTAGGGAATTCCGGATGCGCCATGGAGAACCAGAGGAACCGGACAGACCGCGTGTATCTCATCCAGAATATCCAATCTCAGCTTCGGCTCACGCTTGTATATTCCGTGGGCGTTGCCGATTGAAACGGCGAGAGAATCGCAGCCTGTGCGTTCAACAAATTCTTTTACAAGCTCTGGTCTTGTATATGCGGTGTCATCTAATTCACCGGTCTGTTCGCTGCACTCGGCTCCAAGGACTCCAAGCTCTGACTCAAGAAAGAAATCCTTGCCTACTGCTCTTACCCTTGCGCTGTTGGCAATATTTTCTTCATAGCTAAGAGCTGCACCGTCATACATAATAGAGGTAAATCCACCTTCGAGAGCATTCAGACAGTCCTCAAAGCTTTCGCCGTGATCCTGATGCACAACATATGCTCCGTGCTCATAGCGTAGGGAGATAAGCTCCGCAAGCTGGGTGACTTCTCTATAGCTTATATCCTCGGCAGCGTGCTGCAAGGGCGAAAACTGTAAAATTACAGGTGCGCTGCAATGGCTGGCAGCAGCCAGAACTGCAGAAATAGTTTCAAGATTACTTGCATTTATCGCTGCAATGGCGCAGTTGTTTTTTTCGGCGGCTGAGAGCATTTCAGCCATGCTCATTTTTTTCATTCAAGTCTCCCTTCAAACCCAGTTAGGGAATGCGGGAGCATCGGTTTGGCTGGTCCAAAGAATTTTCTGCTCCTCGGTGGCTCTGGTAAATGCCAGTGAAATGCCGCCCATTTCCTGAGTAGTAATATAAGTGCCTACAGCAGGCTTGAATGTGGATATGCCACGGCTTTTCAGATATTTTTCCACCTCACCGTAGAAAATCATCAGTTCGCTGTAGGTTGTCGCACCACAGCCGTTTACCAGAACAATCAGTTCCTCGCCTGCCTTATATTCACCGTCCTCCAGCAATATATCGCACATTCTGGCGGCAAGCTCTCGGGCAGGGCAAACCTTCATGCCGGTGACCGATGCCTCGCCGTGGACGCCGATACCAAGATCATACTGGTCATCGGCAATCTCAAAGGTAGGCTCACCGCTTATAGGGGAGGTGCCTGGAGTGCTTGCTACCGTAACCGTTCTGGTGTTGTCTCTGATTTCTGCCGCTTTGGCAGCGACTTCCTCCAGACTGTGTCCCTGCTCTGCATAAGCACCTACCATCCTGTAGGAAAAGAAAGTGCCGGCAGTACCACGTCTTTCAGCAGGGGTCTCCTTGGGAGCGGAGAGGACGTCATCATAAAGCGGGACGCTTATAACCTTGTGGCCGTCCTCTACAGCCCATGACTGGCCGACTTTTGCGTTGAGAATATCACCTGCGTGATTGGAAATAAGGAGCACTACGCCTGCTCCCGTATCGGCTTCCTTAATAGCAGACAGTATAGTTCCGGGGCCTGCGGCGGCAAAGATATTTCCGTATGCGTTTGCAGTGAGGGCATTTTTACCCACAAAGCCGATACATGCAGGTTCATGACCGGAGCCGTTGCCGATAATAACGCCGACTTTGCCCTTGTTTAGATTTTTTCTGACAATAACGTTGTCGTTTTCAGATTTTCTGACTCTGTCAGAGTATACGGAGACAAAGCCGTTTACCGTGTCTTCAACAATGGTTTCAGTGCTGTTGTAGAATTTTTTTGAGCGGAAAGAAGCATTGCTTTTTTCCGAAGACTCCTTGAGCTGAGGATTGTTGTCCTTTACCCTGTCGGTATCCCATATGAGGGGCTTTTCACATATAAAGCTGCGCAAACACTTTATGTAGTACATAAAAGAGCTGGCACCTGCATCCTGATGTCCGATTGCTTTCTCCTGCAAATACTTGGAGCGCCCTCTCTTTGCAACAAGAGGAATGGTGCTTAAAACGCCTTCTTCACATGCATAAGCCGCATCTGTTATTGCCTGCTCAATATCTTTGTTTTCTGCCGCTGAAATTTTAAGAGATTCAACTGTAGGAGCAATGGCATCAACCATCGTCTTGTCTCCCACATGTGCGCCGCCAAGCTCGGTGATCATTCGTCCGGCTTCGGATATGCCTTCAGCCAGTTCTTTAACGGTAAGCTTGTCGCAGTCTTTCATAGCCGTTCCAAGCTGTGTGAACAAAATACCGAAAAGGGGGCCTATTGCGCCTCCGATGGTTTTGGTAAGCTCACGGCCAAATAAGGAAAAAACAGCGTTTGCACTGATTTGACCGTTATATTCTCTTACAGCTTTAATGCCTCCTCTGCAGCCACGGGCCAGAGAGAAGCCGTGGTCTCCGTCTCCGATAACGGCATCATAGCCGGAAAGCTCAAATTTGCGTTCGTTATAGGTCGCATTTATAAGCTCCAAGAAGCTTTTTGCGTTCTCGTTTGTAATAGTCATATTGTACTACCTCTTGATTAAAGACTTCTTATAAATTTGCAAGCATCTTCTGCATTTTTATATTTGTCCCTGTTTCCGGACCAAATGCAGACTGCATCGCCTATTTCACAGTTGGGAAGGATAAAATTTTCAACTGTTATCCATCTGGTGTAGTTAATATCTCTCAGAGCCTGCATTGTATCTTTCCAGTTAACATTGCCTGTTCCGGGTGCAGCTCTGTTGTTGTCACATAGATGAACATGGCCGATAAGCGAACCGGCATCCAGTATGGCTTGTACGGGGTTAGATTCTTCTATATAAGAATGAAAGGTGTCATAGTGAAGTTTTACATTCTCATGTCCGACCATTTTCAAAAATTTTTTCCCGTCCTCAACGGTGTTTATAAAATAACCTTCGTAGCGGTTCAGCAGTTCCAGAGAAAGAATAACTCCGTATTTTTTTCCGTATTCTCCTGCTTGGTACAAACTTTCGGCGGCCCATTTATAATTTTCGGCAGCGTCCCTGCGATTTTTCAGCTGCATCCATGGAGCGTAAAGAACTCCCCCCAGACCGTCACTTTCAAGGAAGTTGCAGATTTCAATGCATTTTTTTAGCCGATGCAGACCTCTTGCTCTGATTTCCGGATCGGGGGATGAAGGGTCTTCATCGGGGTTCACACCTGTGCCACAGCTGCATTGCAGATTGTACTTTTTGAGGAGCGTTTTTGCACGCTGACTGTCGTAGCTGTCAGGGAACATGAGCGGCAATTCTACACCGTCGTAACCGGCTTTTGCTGCATGCGAAATATAATCAAGACCTGTGTCTTCCCAAATCTCGGTGTAACTGGAAAGGTGAATTCCTAATTTCATGTTATTTCCTTTCTTTCGTGTTAGTTTTGCTCGTTGGAAATCAAAACAGTATGCTCATAAACTATAGGCTTGTTGTTTGTATCCCTGTAAAGTGAGGCTTTGGTGCTAAGAGTAACATAATCGCTTTGCAAAAGCTCCATATCCTTAGGGTCAATATTTTCAGGTGCGGTGACTTCCTTATATCTGTTGAATTCAATGGAAAAATCCGTTCTCAGTACAAAGAAAATAGACTGAGCAGAGCCTTTGACTGAAAAGTATTCAGCAGTGAGTCCGGGAGCGGCAGAGGCAAGAATATACGAAGTGGTGACCCAGAAAGGAACTGAATCAATATATCTCATTCTTTTAAGCGCATATACCTCAGTTCCTTCCTCAACCTCCAACATACCGGCCACCTGTTTTGTAGCCTTAATCTTGCGGAAGTGCAGCATTTTGGTTGAGGGTATATGCCCCTGAGCAATAACATCGTTTGAAAAACTGCGCATGAGACTCCAGTCTTTTTCGTAAAGTTCATTTACATATGTACCTTTGCCTTGCACACTGCGCAGCACGCCTTCATCACAAAGTAGTTTAAGCGCACGCCTTACGGTTATCCTGCTGACACTGAAATATTTCTGAAAATCAGCTTCACTTGGGAGCAAATCTCCCGGTTTGTATTTACCGGACTGGATTGCCTCACGCACATATACGCAGATTTGTTCATAAAGTGGTGTAGCGCTTTCTTTTCCAATTACCATAAAGCATATCTCCTTAATATCTCATGAATTTAAAATACAATACAAGACAATACAAGTCAAGATTAACAAAAGCCATTAGCAATTTTTCGGTATTTTTCTCTAATTTTGTGCATTCTAATTTATTTATAATTAACAAGCGTCTGCAATTAAATTGCAGTGATAATTTGTCGTTTATAATTTAAGACCGAAACAATCATAAAAGTAATGCAGTTTAGCATAAAAGGTGATACAGGATTGATATACATTTTATAAATTCAAATGTTATTAAAGATAACTTGTATTAAGAGCGAAAAAAGCAGGAGCCTGTTACAGCGTTTTATTCTGCAACAGGCTCCTGCTATGAAATTAGTTAATTATAAAATCTTGATTTAGCGTATTCAACAGGTGGAAATCCTGATTTATTACGCAGCAGCTCTTAGGCCTTGTATCCGATCTTGTCAGCCAGCTCCTTAGTGATGACAACAACAGAATTTTTGTGTATTTTGAGGAAGGTGACAGGGCATCTGGGTGTTACCTCGTCAGTCATGAGAAGCTTAGTGGCTGCATCTTCTTTGTTTGAACCGCTGATTATCAGCAGCAGGCAGCCTGAACGCATAATGCCGCCCATGCCCATGGTAACCGCGCCCTTGGGAACCTCGTCTCTGGAAGCGAAGAAACGGGCGTTAGCATCGATGGTGCTCTCGTCCAGAACCTCTGCGTGGGCAGAACTGTAGAGAACATCTCCGGGCTCGTTAAAGCCTACATGCCCGTCAGGACCCACGCCAAGCACCTGAAGGTCAGTGTCTCTGGCGTTAAGGACATCGTTAAATTCTTTTAAATTGGCCTCGACATCACCAACACCCTTTGCCACATAGGTGTTCTTTTTGTCTATGTTTATATGGTCAAAAAGATTGGTGTCCATAAAGTAACGGTAGCTCTGGTCGTGGGTAGGTTCAAGGCCGATGTACTCGTCCAGATTCACGGAACTTACGCCGGAAAAGTCAAGTCCTTCCTCGCTGCAGCGGCGGGCCAGCTCTTTATACATTCCGACAGGACTGGAACCGGTGGCAAGGCCCAGATGGCAATGAGGATTTTCTCTGACCAATTTTTCTATTATATCAGCAGCCTCACGGCACTGAGCTTCATAATTTTCGGCAACTATAACTTTCATAGTTGTGCCTCCTTTTATTCGATTTATATCAAGTATAGCTTTTTTGGCAGAAGCAGTCAAGAAAAATAATTGTACTTCTTTATTGGTGAGCATAGGTATATTTATTAAGATTTTTTAATTTTACAAAAAACACTTTATTTTTTGGTTACAATATGGTAACATTACAAAACACGGTATAACGGAAGACAGCGGAACAAATTCAGCCGCGAAACGTCTGTAATACTGTCGGCAAAAGAGCAGTTTGCCAAATGTAATTCAGAACGGAGGAAGTTATGAAGAGATTTATTTCTTTTGTCCTTGCAATGCTTTGCGTCCTTTCAGCAGGAACTGCGGCGTTTGCTCAGGGCGATGTTACTATTATTGAAGAAAATCAGACGGAAACTCCTGCTCCCGAAACAGGAGAAACCGAAGTTCCGGAGATACCAGAGGTACCTGAAATTCCTGTAGAACCTGAAAAACCTGAAAAACCTCAGGAGCCCGAAACTACGACAAAACCCGAAGAAAACAAGAAACCTAAGCCGGCAGAAAGCCCGAAGCCTTCAGAGAGCCCCAAGCCCACTGAAAGCCCTAAACCTGAGGAAAGCCCCAAACCCAGTGAAAAACCTGAAAATAAGGATTATGTGAGCCAGAGCCGAGCTGTAATTGGCGCAAATCTTACTGATGAGCAGATAGCAGCCGTGTATCAGGCTTTCGGTGTGAAGCGTGGAGATGTTATAGAACTCAGCGTTACAAATGCTGAGGAGAGAGAATATCTGGAAGGCTATGTTCCGGAAAGCCTTATCGGAACACGTTCCATTTCCTGCGTATATGTGGAGCTTCTTGACGAGGGAGCAGGCATGGATGTTACCACCAGTAATATAAACTGGGTTACGGCAGAAATGTACATCAGCGCTTTGGCTACAGCCGGAATCACAGATGCAAAGATTGTGGTTGCGTCTCCCTTTGAAGTTTCCGGAACGGCAGCCCTTACCGGTGTATACAAGGCATACGAAGACATGACAGGCAAAAAGCTTGATGACATAGCAAAGCTTGTCAGCACTCAGGAGCTGACAATTACAAGCGACCTTGCAAGAGAAATCGGCTCCATGGACTCCACAAGCATTGTTAATGACCTGAAGCTGATGCTTGATGAAACCGCAAACATGAGTGACGAAGAAATCAAGCAGCAGGTTGTTGATATAGCGGGCAGATATAATGTAAAGCTTACAGATAAACAGCTAAATCAGCTCGTTTCCCTCTGCCGTTCCCTTGAGGGACTGGATGCAGACCAGCTGAAAGCCAGTGTCCAGAAGGTTCAGGACACTCTTAATAAGGTGTCAGATGCAAAGACCACTGTAGTTGGATTTGTGCAGACTATAAAAAAGGCTGTAGAATCCGTAAAAAGCTTTTTCCAGAGAATAGGGGACCTGATCGGCCTTACAGGCTGAAATTTAATTTAAACTGAAATTTAGTTTTATAAGCAGGACAACCACCGGCTACGCCGGTGGTTGTGTTTTTATGTAACATGTCTAAAATGCAGGATAGAGAACATAGATATTTGATTTTTCATGCGTAGATGTTCAAGCACACCGCTCGGACACATAAATTGAGACTTTTGACTCAATTCGTTTAGCAGCTTCAACGGCATCTGTTTGATCGGCATAGAAAGGATATATCTCCTTTTCAAGCAGATTATAAAGTATGGGGTCTTCAAGATTGTTTTGGCGTACATTATGAATCAGATTCAGTAATTTATTAAAGTCATCTTCACTGTAACTATATTCTTTCTTTCCCCAACTTACTAAATCTGTTTTCCCTTCAATTTCTTTTGACATTTTCTGTAATATAGGCTTATATACAGGTATAAAGCTATTGTCCGGATTCCGAATGATATGTTTGGTAAATTCAGCACATCCATCCATATTTTTATAGTTGTTTAAAATGCTGACAGCTGTTCTTATGTAGAATCTGCTGCCGTTATGTCCATCTACGGTTGGATAGCCTAATGCTGTAAGGGCACAGCCTGCATCGGCTTCAGCACTTGCAAGACTGGTTATTTAGTTATTTCAGAATCGGCTGTTATTTGCACACCCTTACCTACTAATGCGAAGGGATTTACGAATGAGGAATTTGCGTTTTCAGGGGTCTGACGCATGTTCTTGCTTTCTTCCGGCAGCGTTTGAAGTAGTGATAATTCCAAGTTCCATGTTCCCGGTCAATACTTTGATATATATAAGGCATTATGAGATCCCAAATAAATTGTTCTCTGGTGAAATTGTATATGGTAGGAATATTATCAGGAAGATTTTTTCGATGTCTAAATATTGTTCTGATGTCCAACCGTATGCGTTACCAAATTCTGCTTCTTTTGCTAATAAAGTATTAAGACAAAGCTCACCGCTTATATAATACATTTTTTCGTTTTCTCCTAATGCGTGTTTTATTATAATATCGTCCACCTTTCAGATTTCCGTCACCTTGTGCAACCGGATAGCAATTTCCGTTATTATCAGCCGCTGAATATCTGCCGTTTGGAGTGTCGAGTGAAATGGAAAAGTCAACAGTAATGTCTTTATTCAGAGCCAGAAGTTCTGAGGTTTTTCTACAAATGGTGAATATATGTTCATCTGAAACAATTATATCTCCGAAGATATTTGGCTCCCCGCTATACTCCGTTCTACTGTCGCTAATTAGCTCTCCTTCGTTTGAAATTCTGATTAAATTATATTCTACAGATCGCAAAAGAGGAGGAATTAAAAAACAAGAACGAAAGGCTTACAGAGCTTAACATTCTACTCGATATGGATAAGCATGATAATGAGCTTATTGATGACGGAAAAGGTGATGATAACGGGAACGAGCATCAGGCCTTAAAAGATTACGAACGATAGTATGTATTACTTTCTTATCTGAACGCATATATGGACTCATATTCTTTTTATGGTGTCAACTATTCTAACGGCATCTCCAATACTACAGGTTCACCATCGGCCTGAGCTGAAATTTTATATATAGGGCGGAAATATCCTTTTGTGTCAGGAATATATTCAAGTTCGATTTCTTTGCAAATTAAGTTTTCAACATATCGATCTTGTAAATTACCGCAATTAAAGTTCCCTTCCTGCAGATTTTCATAAAATGCTTTTTCAGTAAGCGTTTGAAGTTTATTTGTACTTTCAAGCGTTTGCAAATTATATTTAAGGAAAAAAATCGTATTGTCTGAGGAATTCCATTCTAAAGTGCCGTAAAATATTTTATTTTTATAAGGTACAAAGTCATAGTAAACTATGTAATCATCATAATCTGCTTCAATATTGCTGTACCTGTCAGGCACAGCAATTCCTGCATTTTCCAGAATATTTCTTATAGGATCTAAGAGAAAGTCAGCATTGCTGTCTATCTCAATTCCATGCTCCATTGTATCCAAGAAGAATTTTCCGGTATTCATAACCCATGTATAATAGGACTGTACTTCACCATAAGTAACTAATAAATCATCATATTTATCATAGGAGTCTACATTTTCTTTCTCACCGAATGCTGTGAAAATTTGATGCGTCAGAGTCTCTAATTGATCCATGTTATACTTCGGCGGTAATTTATAAGTGTATGCTTCACTCTCATAATTTGTTAAGTCCAGACTATCAATATTTATATTTTCAATTTTCATACCTGCCGTTTTAAAATCGGCACCAACAAAGCCAAACGGCATAATTAAATAAATTGCATAAACTGTAACAACAACAATAAAAGGACAGAGTGCACACAGGCTTAATCCTACCGCAGGTTTGCTTTTCGCCTTAATTTTTTGGTATATGCCGAACAAAGGTACACCCCATAAACCACCGAGTGTATTTATAAAGAAATCGTCTATGTCAGGTGAGCCGAGATAGAATATATATTGCGTCATTTCATTGAAGAGAGAAACTGCAGCTATTATTATCGGTATATAGAATTTTTTCGCTCTGTTTCTGAAAAAATAAGCTAACATAAATCCTAACGGAACATATAGCGCAAAATTCAGCAATACTTGCCATAACACCACAACGCCGACTCTTGTCAAGTCTTCAAGCCATTTGAAAATGTGGATGTTTATCCACCGCACTCTGTTTACAGAATCTAAATTGTAGTAAAAACTCACACATTCTAATGTGACAAGATACCAAATAACTAATATATGTTTAAACCTGATTTTCTTTTTCTTTATAGCTTGTAAAATAATATTCACAATAGCAGCTATTATTAAAGCGCAGACAAGTGAGAAGGAAATAATTTTTAATCCATCTAATATATATCTTTGCAATGAGTTCATAACACAGTCCTTTTTTATTGTCGAAAATAAGTATTGAATATAGTCAACTTTGTATCTTCCAATGATTTTAATGCAATATGATGTTTAACATTCGGCTCGTATGTGCAACTTTTGTTTTTAAATAGAAAATGAAAACAGAGATAAAAATTGAGATTTTTCTGTATTTTTTTGATTCGCCTTCAGATAAAGGCTTATTTTTTGCTTCAACAGGAGCGAAAAATATAATTAACAGGAGAGAAACAAGATAAAAAAATGTACATATTGTGGTCGTATTGTAGGCAGGAGCAACGTGGAGAAAATCAATAGCAACCATATACAAAGCTGCATTAAAAACTATACAATTTACATGAGATTTTGCGTGATAGCCACCGGCATAAATCCTTAGCGGAATGAATGTAAGAATATACGGTACAAGAATAAAGGGCTTGCCATATATGCAAGAAATGAAAATCATTATTAAAAGGTTTATTACTGATGATAAAAGAAGTTCTAATCCATAGCAATAAACCGGAGCGTCGTTTTGAGAAACTACATTGTTTCTGACCCATGCTGTAACCGCATATTTAGAAAACTTTTTCAGCATACCTTATTTTTCAGCTTTATGACCTGTTCTCAATTTCTCAGGCACATCCGGCTGGTAAGTGAAGCAAAAACTGACTGAGGAAGAACTGGCTTTTGCCAGCATATCAGCTGCCTTTGCAATTGGCTTTGACAAGATAACTAATACATTTTTTTTACTGCTCATCATACTTTCATTTCCTTTGTTTTGTTGTGACCTTAGGCTATCAGTTAAACAAATGAAAGTCAATGCTTTTGGCACGAACAGCAGATTTGGCGACACGAACGGTTGATTATA